>CAZWTS010000160.1:0-34616 GCA_964637085.1 uncultured Desulfurococcales archaeon
TTTTTAAGTCGCCGAGATATACTCTAAATACCACGTTAAAAAGAGTACTGGGATAGAAAATGCGATTCAATAGAGTAGATGAAGCTTTAGAAGCACTTCGTAAAGGCGAACCAGTATTAATATTTGACTCTAAGGGTAGAGAAGAAGAGGTCGACATGGTCTTTTACGCTGGAATGATTAATTACGAAAAAATTTATAGATTGCGTGTAGAAGCAGGCGGACTAATATGTTATGCAACACTTCATGAATTAGCAAAAAGAATTGGTTTAGACTTCATGTCAGAGATACTTAGCTATCACAAAGTCTACAAGCAATTAGCATCAAAAAGACTAGGTTATGGAGATCCCCCTGCTTTCAGTTTATGGGTTAATTATATTGGTGTAAAAACAGGTATTAATGATAATGATAGGGCTTTAACTATTAGAAAGTTACATGAAGTCTTTTCTCATGTTTGGAAGGATGAGGTGGAGGATGCTAGAAGAATGTTCTATAACGAATTCATGGCTCCTGGTCATGTTCCAATACTCTTATCAAGAGGACTAGAACGTAGACGCGGACACACAGAGCTTAGTACAACGCTCGCGTTAATGGCTGAATTAACTCCAAGTATTGTTCTTGCCGAAATGCTTGATAAAGGTGAATCGCTTAGCTTAGAAAAAGCGTTTTCTTATGCTCGTGAGAAGGATATAGTGATAATAGACGGAAAGAGCATTATTGAATATTGGCGGAAGAGTGGTAGTAATGTATAGGATAGGGGTTGTTGATACTACTTTCTCGAGAGTAGATATGGCTAAAATAGTAATAGATGAATTGAAAAATAATTTAACGGGCATTCAAGTTATTCGCTATACGGTACCAGGTATAAAGGATATACCAGTAGCAGCAAAGAAGCTAATCGAAGAACACAATTGTGATATCGTGATAACTCTGGGTTGGGTAGGTGCAACACAGACAGATAAGTACAGCTATTTAGCTTCAAGTATAGGAATAATAATGGTCCAACTACTAACGAATAAGCATATTATAGACGTCACAGTCCATGAAGATGAAGCCAAGAGTCCAGAGGAATTGCTACAGATCGCTGTTGATAGGGCTAGAAAACATGCCCACAACATTATAGCGTTACTTAAGGGTAGAGAAGCTCTCTCCCGATGGGCTGGTAAGGGGCGTAGGCAAGGGAAGCCGGATGCTGGTCCTCTAAGTACATAAATAATATTATTAACCTAGGTGTTCATTAACTCACACTGTGTGTTAAGAACAAATACACGGTGTCGGTAATGAATAATGAAACTATCCGTTTAGGTATAGTTGTTTCAGAGTTTAACTATGATGTGACATACTTAATGCTCCAAAAAGCTCTTAATCACGCAGAATTCCTTGGAGCTGACGTTAAAATAGTTGTAAAAGTACCAGGCTCCTTTGACATGCCACTCGCCGTAAAGAAGCTCTTGTTGCGTAAGGATATAGACGGGGTTGTAACTCTTGGAGCTGTTATTCAGGGCGAGACTAAGCATGATGAAGTAGTAGCCCATCAAGTAGCTCGTCGTATAATGGATTTAAGCTTAGAGTATGATAAACCAGTTACCTTAGGTATCATTGGACCAGGAGCAAGTAGAATGCAGGCCTTAGAACGTGTAGAAGAGTATGCAAGGAGGGCCGTTGAGGCGGCAGTAAAACTTATTCGACGTATGAAGAGATTAAATGAATTAGCTGATATAAGAGAGACAGTAGTGGTTGAGTAGTAGTCCGATACAGAGGAAGAGGATTTGGTGAAAATAGGAGTACTCGAATTAGTAGGTTATAGGGAGTGGACAGAAGAATTAGGTAGTGATAGGGAGTGGATAATACAGAGTATTCAATCTGGTCTATATAAGTTCCTTCAAGAGGAAGTATCGAGAATAGGAGGATTCGTACTACCATTACGTTACGATTACTATATACTGATATTAAATGGTATTGAAGTTCATTTGATGACGGAAATAATGACTAAATTCGCTAATATATCACCAGTACCACCGAGACTAGCTATATCTTGCGGTAAAACACCGTATGATGCTCAGCTCAGGGCAACATCAACTCTTCGTAAATGTGGCGATATTGTATGTACAAGTGGTTGTATTGAAGGCGAAGAGAGAAACGAAAAGATAGTTGTGGCACACTTTGACATAGATAGTTTCACTAAGAAAATAGAGTCGTCGAGTGTTTATGATACATTCATTGAAATAGAAGAATTGTGTATAGATCTCGGCTTAAAAATGAGGGGTATAGGCGGTATAACACAGTATTTAGGCGGGGATAATGTAGTTGCTTTTTTGAGTTTAGATAGAATTGATGATTTAAAGAAGATGGTTCTAAGAGACGATCTTAAGGTTGGTGTGGGGATAGCTTTCACTGCGCGAAAGGCTATGGAGCTTGCCTCAAAGGCTCTTGACACTATTAGATCTATGAGAAGGAGAGGAGATGACACTCAAAATAGAATAATAGTCTTAGAGGAATGAATCCACACCTTCAATATGCCTTATTTTTACTCCTTTTTCCGAAGCTGTCTTACTTATTATTTCAATGAGGTTTCGGACTATATCTCTGAGCTTCCTCTTAGTCAAAGCCTCTACATAGAATCTTATCTTAGGCTCTGTTCCACTTTTCCTAACTAGAATCCATGAGTGATCCTCAAAATCGAGACGTACCCCATCTATTTGCGTTATTTTTAAGGGATTACGATACTTTTCTAATATTTTTTTAACTATATTATTATATATTTCATCTCGTGCGTTCTCTTCTACCTTTACGGAGAACCGAGCAAGAGGATAATTAGGGATTTCTTCTAATAGTTCATCAAGTGTCTTCTCTTCTACGATCAGTTTTCCTAGGACGGCTGCCTGATATATGCCATCAACCCATAAACCCCATTCGGGGTCTATTAGTTTCCACGGCTCTGCTGCAAGCAATGCGTTTGGATTTTCTTTTAACTTTTCATGGGTTTTTCCAAGTTTCCATCTTAATAGTTTTCCTCCATATTTTTCAACTACATCATCTAGTACCCTCCCTGTATCTATTGATGCAATAATGAGTCCTCTTCCATGTTTTTCTAATTTTAATTTCGCAAATAATGCTATTATTCTATCTTGACGTATGAACCCGTTTTCTCTTGTTATTACACTTAATCTATCAGCATCGCCATCATGGGCTAAGGCGAGCTCTGCGTCAAGATCCTTTAATAAATAATCTAGGTATCTTAAAACATCTGGTCTTGGCTCTGGTTCTCTTCCTGGAAAGAATCCGTCTGGGTGGCAATTTGATGTAAATACTCTAGCACCCAGTTCTCTAAGTATGATTGGTGTCACATTATATGCCGCGCCATTGGCGCAATCTACTATTACCTTAGGTTTTCTAGTCTTTTTCACCCTGAGTTTCTCTATCATGTCCTCAATATAATTCTCTGTCATGTCTATGAATTCAATTTTTCCAACTTTATTCCATGGTACATAATATTTTTCGTTGACATTATATACTAGTTCTTCGATTTCTGATTCCATTGAAACCGTGTACTCCATCCCATGGTTATCGAATACCTTGAACCCATTATCTGTTGGAGGATTATGACTGGCTGTTACAACAACACCTGCCTTCGCACCTGTTTCCCTAGTACTATAAGCAACTACTGGTGTAGGTGTTAAACCTAAAAATGAAACATTTAAGCCCCCGCTCATGGCACCAGATGCGAGCGCCATTGATAATAGTGGTGATGTTGTTCTAGTATCGTGGCCTAGTGTTATATATCCTTTATTTCCTACATACTTAGCTATAGATAAACCTAAGTTGAAAGCTAAACTCGGTGTTATACGCTTTAGATAAGTTGCTCTAATACCCGCGGTTCCAAATAGCCTTTTCACGTAGTAGCCCTTTTTCTTTGCTTTGCTTTTGAGAAAATATACTTTGCTGGTGCTACAGTTAAGGCAGCGTATTCAGAGTAACGTATCTTTAAAACTCTCACATATACTATCCAGTCATAGTTCTCCAAATCAACTTTCCTATCTATTTTTGACGCGATATATTTTATGGCATCTATGGTGTGGGCCCACTGTCCATTCTTACGCCAATATAGATGACCTCCCTCAATGGTTACTCTATAAGTGCTCTCTTGTGGTATTTTTTCCTCTGCTAGACTCCATGCTCTTTCGGCTACATCTTCAACATAAGGTTCAAGAACCTCATCAACTGGTATAACTCTTAGTATCGGGGTGTCTTCCGGAAGAAACTCTGATATTAAATCTATTGTTTCATAAGGGTTGTCAACTCTTGCTAGTATTCTAGATTGTGAGGTATCAACTATAATGAGTCTCCCGAGGATTTGCTCCAATTGGTCAACAGTCCATTTATAATTTACGTATGTCGGTTCATGTGTTATTATTAGGTTAAAGTTGCTTTTACCACGTATTTTTAGCCACCCTTATACCAACACGAATAAAATACTACACCCCTTATAAGACTATGTAGTATAAGGGTCTAGTATTTGTGGTAGCTATGGCTCGACCTTACGTAGTAATATATGCAACAATGACCGTCGATGGGAAAATAGCAAGTAAAACTGGTTATAGTAGATTAAGCTGTCCCTACGACCTAGCAAGATTGCATACGGCTAGAGCCAATAGTGATGCAGTCTTAGTTGGAGCTAACACCGTAATTAAGGATAATCCATTGCTTACTGTTAGACTGGTTAAAGGGACTAATCCCATACGTGTAATAGTTGATGGGAGATTGCGTTCCCCTATAGATGCAAGAGTTTATAATACATTGGATGAAGCCCAAACAATAGTATATACGTCTACTAAGGCAAATAGTAGAAAAATAGAATTACTAAAATCTAAAGGAGTAGAAGTCCTTGTTTCGCGTGAGTATCCTATACCTGTAAAATTCGTTCTGCATGACCTCTATGAAAGAGGAGTGCGTAGACTCCTAGTGGAAGGTGGAGGAGAAATTATATGGTTTTTTGTGAGTGAGAAGCTATTCGATGAGTTAAGAATAACTATTTCACCGTACATTTTTGGGGGGATAGAAGCTGTTAGTATTGTTGGAGGTAAAGGATTTAGTGATCTTAGTGATGCAGTCCATTTAAAACTCGTTGATATAACACCATGTGAGTGTGGGCGAGAAGTTCATCTTAGATATATTGTACAAAAATAATATAGTATTATAGTCCTGGTAGTATTCCCTTATATGTTTCTATATACAATGGATGTTTCTCGAGTTTTCTTACTGGTGGGCGTTTATACTTTATTGCATTACCTATGGTATGTTCGCCATGTTTCTTTTTCCATTCATCAATTGATACTTGATATTTCTTTTGTATATAGTCCCTGTATATATCGTTTAATACGTTAAAAGTACAGAATGGTATTAGTCTACCGTCTGGTGATAAGTAGTGTATATTACAGCGCATTACTCTGGCTACATCATAGTTATATAAGTCCATGAAGTGCATCATTCCTAGGAATAAGAATTTATAGTGCCATTCAGCTAGTGCACTATAGTTTCTTCTAACGAATATATTGAATAAGAGCTTCCATACGTTAAAGTCCTTTGGCGCCTTCTCATTATCTATGAATTTCTTAAGATTGTATAATATTTGAGCTATTGCTACAAATCTACTCTTTCCTTTCTTTATTTCCTCTGTCTTCTGTTCCAAGTATTCAAAGAATCCGTTGATATCAATGAAATCCGTTACTGGTATAAATCTTACTGGTAATCCATTCTTTCTTTCGACATAAACATAGGTTGCAGCACCACAATGTGGGTGATTAGCCATTTCGAACTGGGGTTCACCTGTTAAGGCTTCTATAAAGCGTGATACAGGTACCGTTATTGGTATCGGGTACCAAGCATCTTTATGTATTTGTCCATCGGTTTGCTCTTCTATCTTCTTTATTGCATCTGGTATTGTTATTCTAAATCGTTCTCTCTCATGTTTGCTCATCATTCCAGTAAGGCTTACGGGCTGGAAGTTTACGCCTCTAACGATATCCATGTGTTTTGCGGCAAATTTTACAATACCTCCTAGTTCATGATCGTTTACTCCCTTTATAACAGTCGGTACTAGAACCACGCTAGTCATTCCACCTTTTCTAAATGCTTCGAAAATGAATGGAATTTCCCAATGGTTTTTCCAATTAGTTTTCCCAGTTATGCCATCAAAGCTTAAGTATACCGTATTTACTCCGGCTTCCCTTAAAGCTCTAACATAGTCTACGGCTTTTTGCGGACTCTGTAAGTATAGTTCAGCAAATTTTATTCCATTAGTATTTAACTGTATGTGTCTAACTCCCTCCTCTTTAAGCATCTTAACGATATCCACAAGGTCTTCTCTGAGAGTAGGCTCTCCACCAGTTAGCTGTATGGCCATAGTTACTCCTTGTTTCTTTAGCTGACGTATCATGAATCTTATTTGCTCAATACTTGGTTCATAAACATAGCCAGCTGCCTCTGCATAGAAGAAACAGTACCAGCAGCTTAGGTTGCATCTATTGGTTAATACTATGTTGGCTAGTGCTGTATGTTGACGATGTATAGGACATAAACCACAGTTAAACGGGCATGGAGCAGCAAGCTTGGTATAAACATGTCTTGGCCCTCTCCCTTCCCGTTTCCAGCTCTCAAACTTATGGTATAGATAGGAGTCTCCAAAATATAATTCTTCGAGTTCGCCATGCTCTGGACATACTTTTCTAATATAGACTTTTCCTTCTCTCTCAAATATTACAGCCGGTAGTAAACGATAGCAATAAGGACATACGCTTGATGTATATTTTATTAGTTTTTCTCCCTCTTTGAGTTTTGGTGCTGGTCCACCAATCTTTATTTCTCGTCCAGCTATGCGTACAATTTTTTTCTCCTTGTCGAATGTAGCGGGAGGCTCTAGTATTATGTCTTTATCTTTTATTGGAGTTTCTATACTTGTCATTATTTTATTCCTCAATGTACTCTATATTAATGATCGTAGTATTAAATACTTCTACCGGAATCAGAGTTAATATAGTAAAATGAATTAATTATTATTTATTTCTCATATAGTGAAATATTTAATTAGTTTTTCTCCAACGATATTTTTAAGCTCTTGTAGTGATTTAAAGGGTCTATTATTTAATATTAGTGATATTAGTTGTTTGTTCATTCCAGGTATATATCTTAATTCCTTAATTGTTGCAGTATTTATGTTAATTGGTATTGGTATACCAGTTATACTTCTGTATCCGTGATCTACTACTATAATGTCTATCCATTTATGGAGTGGTAGTATTTTTGGTATCTCAGCAAGTAGAGGGTAGCTCCCAACTTGTCTTGCAAGCGTTTTATTTCCTCTATATTTTTCTGTAAACAATTTTCGCAGTATTGTGCCTTTGGGTACTACTCTTTTTAACATGGGTAGGTCTATCTCTCTACGGATCTTCTCTTTGTAGATCTTGAACCATTTCTTATTTTTTTGAATAATTTTATCACCATATATCCACATACGGGTTGTTGGAAAAGCTATTACCTGCCTTATGTTTATTCTCCTTACAAGTAATCCCTCATCAAGTATTCTTTTTAGAAATAAATAGTTTAGTACATATGTTTCTTTGGTTTCACCTATTAGGCCGTGAACGAAGTTTATGCCTGGTAATAGTTCAGGTAACCCATTAAACCCTCTTGTCCGCCCTATTTTGTTTATTACTCTTATAGCGTCTAGAGCTTCTTCGGGATATACCTTGAGGTTATTGAGTTTTACAACACGGGGATCAGCTGTTTCTATTCCAAGGGCAGCTACGTCGCCAGGGGTGTGATATTCTATTATAATTTTTAGTGCTTCTATACTATCGTTTTTATGGTGTACTATGGTTCCCGGGTTTACATTATCTATATGAAGGACTTCTAAGTCGGGAACATTATTACGTATGCCCTTGAATAATTGTTCTAGTGCTCTTATGTTGGGGCGGGGGAACTCTGTTTTTCCGCTATCAATTCCCTTATATGCTAGTAGGTCTGGTTGTCGCCCTATCCTGAAATTTCTTACGCCAGCGTGTCCCAGTGCCTCAGCTTCCTCTACTATATCTTTAGGATTCCTAAATACTGGTAACCCGTATCCCGGTTCTATACAAAAACTACATCCGCCTACAATACTTCGGGGGCAGCCGCGGTAGGTTTCTATTTCAACTATTAGGTTTAAACCATAGTTAGGGTGTTGTTCTACTATTTTAGATCCAATAATTGCGAACTCGTTCGTTAAGGTGTAATCTTCTCTCATAACATAAGGTGAAGCTTTTTCTTCACCTAGTGTTAATAGCTCATAGATAAATAGCTCGGGATCTCCTTTTACTATGAAATCGAAGTTTTCTTTAACTCTTGAGGGAAGCTCTGCGATTCGCCCACCTTCTTCACCTATTCCGAATTTTGCAGCAGGTCCTACGAGTATTTTTAGAGGTTTCGTTATGATTCTAAACCATTCTTCGAGTTCTCTTAATCCTATAGGGGTTCCTCCTAGATATTTTCCCGGTACTGTAACACCAGCTATTACTATCACTATATCATAGCTTGAAGCATCTCTAATGAAATCTTGTATGTTAGCCCTTGCTTGATCTACAGTCATGTACTTTATGTAGATGTTCTTATCGGCTTTCCATATGGCGCCAGCAATGTACCGTGGATATACATCCATGTATGGTGGTACGCCTAGTCCAGCTGGTTCATCAGTGTATCCATCTAATATCAATATTTTACCAGCTCTCGTAACTCCTACTCCCCCGCAAGCCTATTTCTAAAGTGATCCCATCCCAGGGGATTTATTCGTTTATTATCGTAGTAAACGCCTTCTCCCTCTCCAACAACTCCTATAATAAATATATTATAGTTCTTTTCTAATTCATCAATTATATTATTGCATTCTTCATCTATGGTGAATAAAACCTCAAATTCCTCGCCACCATAGAGTGCAAGAGTAAGCGGCTCCATATTTACCTCACGAGCATATCTTAGAGCTTCAGCGTGTATGGGTATGTGTTCTAAATACATCGCTACCTTGTTTTTAGTAGCCAATCGTCCAAGGGAGAAAGCAAGGCCATCACTAATGTCTGTTGAAGATGTTATACAAGGTCTATATTTCTTAACTATTTCGAGAAAGTATAGTGGTGCTTCTGGTCTTTTGGTTGATTTTACTATTTCTGGGTACTTCTTTTCTAATAAAGCTGGTTCATAGTTTATAGAATAAGCGTGGAATGCTGCACCTGTTAGACCATACCAACCAGTCACTCCTATATAATCGCCCCTTTTGGCTCCTCTAATACTAATAACTTTGTCTATTGGTAATCCTATACCACTTGCGTCTATCCATATATCAGTTCTCGATGCATTAGTATCACCACCTACAAATAATGCGTCATAATTATGTGCCGAATCTCTTAGTCCCCTGACTATATCTATAACAACGTTAACTTGAATATCTCTTGGCATGCCTATAGATGCCATTATAGCAATGGGTTTTACGCCTTTTGCTATGAAATCGCTCGCAATCATGGTTGAAGCCTTCCATCCCATATCATAGAAATTATTCCAAGGTAGCATTGAATCATATATAGAGAAACCATCTATCTTAAGTGCTATATCCCGTATTAGGGCTACATCATCGTCTCTTTCAAGCCCCGAATTGGTTTTATCGACGTATTCTAGGAGTATTTCTATTACTTTCTTCTCGCCTATATCGCTAAGCCTACTCGAATAACTCAAGCATCAACCACCGTGTCATCAAATATTAACACATATATTCTGCCTTCAAATCTATCTAGAGTTAGTAGTGGTTTAAGCCTTGTGCGGTATAATAGGGATAGTTCAAAAAGGAAGAATACTAAAGAAGAGGTTAGGGACAGTTCTACGTGGGTGTCTCAAAAACCTAGAGTATAGAGGCTACGATTCAGTAGGATTCGCTATTATCACATGGGATGGTAAGCTTATCGTAAGGAAGAGTAAGGGTAAAATAGATGACGTTTCACGCAAACTAGGCTTCGACGACTATGACGGTGTTTTAGGAATAGCTCATACAAGATGGGCTACGCATGGAAAACCTAGCGATATTAATGCACACCCACATGTTGACTGTAAGAATAATATAGCTGTAGTTCATAACGGCATTATAGAGAACTATCAGGATTTGAAAGAGGAGTTATCCAAGCGGGGCCACTTTTTTGTAAGCGAAACTGATACGGAAATAATAGCACATCTAATAGAGGAATACAAAGATAAGGGTTACGATACTTTTACGGCTTTTAAGAAATCAATAAAGGAGCTTAAAGGTGCCTATGCACTTGCTTTAATTGACAGGGACGAACCCGACAAGATATATTTTGCAAGAAATACATCACCTCTTGTTATAGGTTTAGGAGAAAAGATAATGTTCATATCGAGTGATATACCAGCGTTTCTCGAATATACTAATAAAGTAATAGTCTTGCAGGATGGAGAGATAGGCTATATAACTGGAGAATCAGTTCACATAGAGAAAATCGATGGTACAGTAGTTGACGTATCTAAACGTATAAGAATTGTAGACTGGACACCAGAAATGGCCAAGAAGGCAGGATACCCGCATTTCATGTTAAAGGAAATACATGAACAACCACTAGCATTATCAAGCACGTTAGCGGGAATAGGCGTGGAAGTCGAGAAAATAGCTGAAGTTTTGGCTTCGGCTCAACGGGTATTCTTAACTGGTGCTGGAACCAGTTATCATGCTACTCTCATAGCCGAATACTTGTTGAATAATCTCGCTGAAATACCAGCATTCTCATTTATAGCCTCAGAGTATAATAGGTACGGTAAGATATTGGGTAAAAATGACGTATTAATAGCTGTCAGTCAATCTGGTGAAACTATAGATACATTAATGGCGGTTCGTAGGGCGAAAAAGAAAGGTGTATATATAGCCGCTATCTCGAATGTAATAGATAGTGCAATACCACGAGAATCAAATATAGCAATATATACTCGTGCGGGACCCGAGATAGGTGTAGCAGCAACTAAAACCTTTACAACCCAGGTTTTCCTTCTATCATGGATTATTATCAGAGCTGCAGAGTTCAAAGGAGCAATATCGGAGAGGGAAGCTACTACACTATACGGTCTTCTAAGAAGGCTACCTGAATATGCCAGAGATATTATTAGTGTAAATGAAATAATTGCTAAGAAGATAGCCCGGGACATGGCTGAAAAACAGAGCTCCTATTATCTTGGTAGAGGGTTAGCAGTACCTGTTGCAATGGAGGGTGCTCTAAAGTTGAAAGAAATAGCATATATTCACGCAGAAGCATATCCAGCTGGGGAAAGTAAGCACGGTCCGATAGCGCTAGTTGAACACGGTTTTCCAGTACTATTTACAATTTTTGATGATGAATATAAGGATTTGATCCTTGCAAACATAGAGGAAATGCGTGCACGTGGGGCCTGGATTATAGTGAATACTTTCAATGGTAATGAGAAAGCGCTAAGACTGTCAGATAATGCTTTCAAAATCCCTAGGATACAACATTGGGTAGCACCAATATTACATATAATCCCCTATCAATTATTAGCGTACTATACTTCAATACGAAAAGGCTTTGATCCAGATAAGCCGAGAAATTTAGCTAAGACTGTTACAGTAGAGTAATATAGAGGTGTGAGATTTTGAACCTTATTATGGTGATATTGGCTGGAGGAGCGGGACAGAGGATTATTGATATAACAAACGGTAAGCCTAAGGTTCTTTTGGATATTGCTGGGAAGACCATAATTGAGTACACAATACTCAATGCGATAGACTTGAACTTAACAGACATAGTTATAGTAACAGACAAGCCAGAAGAATTCGAGGATATATCAGTTAAATATGGGAGAAGGATAAGAATAGACCTTGTAAAACAAAGGGAGCCGGAAATAAGAGGGGCTATCTTATCAGTAAAGGATAGAATAGGAAATGAATTTTTCATATTAGCGTATGGTGATGTTCTTGCGCCAGTAGAATTTTATCGTGATGTAATAGACGCATATCGTGTATACCATCGGCCAGTCATGGCTGTTGTGCCAGAGGAGGATGTTACATCCTATGGTGCTGCTATATTAGATGAACGCGGTATTGTGAGGAAGGTTATAGAAAAACCAAGGAAGAATATATCGGGCGCATATGCTATAGGGGGTTTATATGTTTTAGATAAATCATTCTTTGAAATACTTGAGGAATCTGAAGATACTGGTGAAGCCATATCAAGATATTCTCTAAAATATGGAATATTAGCTTCTGTTTGGAGTGGGTGGTGGGTCGACATAGGATTCCCATGGGATCTATTAAAGGCAACATACTATGTGCTCGGAGAGACAAAAAACACCATTATATCTCCAAAAGCAGTTATATCCTCAAAAGCCTCATTAAAAGGGCCAGTTATAATCGAAGACGACGCCGTAATTGACGACTACGCCATCATTAAAGGACCCGTATATGTGGGTAAGGGGTCCTATATTGGTAGTCATACATTAATAAGAGAGTATACTGATATAGAACGAAATGTTATAGTGTCATCATATTCTGAAATAGTTTGGTCAAGTATGCAAAAGAATTCGACCATAGGTAGGAATGTCTATCTTGGTTTTAGTGTTGTTGGTGAAGGTGCGGTTATAGAGCCCAACGTTACGACGATGACTTTGCTCAAAAATACTGGTATTAGACCTATAGTTGTTAAAAGAAGGGGCCAAGAATATTCGAAACTTGGAGCATTTATAGGAGCGAGAAGTAGGGTTAAAGTAGGTTCAGTTCTCTCGCCAGGCACGCTTGTAAAGAGATCGTCTATCTATTCGGGTACAGAACATTCTGATTAACCACCACTAACAACGGGCATTATCACTACGTTATCACTATTTCTTATGATAGTGTCTTTGCTTGCTGGTTTATTATTTACAAGTATTATTACATGATCTTCTCTTATTTCAGTTAGTATAGGTAAAAAATCTGTTATTCTAATAGGCTTGCTCAAGGGGATTTCTTTTTCCCTAAATCCAACTTTCTCTGCTATCCAACCTAAGACTTTTACTTTAGCCATAGTATCACGGTGTTAAATTGACGTATTTTTCTAGTTCAGATACAACATCTCGTAGACCTAGTTTCTCTAGCGTAGACTTTCTAGGTATACCGCGTTCATCCCATCCCCTAGTCTCATAGTACCAGGTTAGCATTTGATCATATTTTTCTAAATCGAGTTTAGCGCCTTTAAGGGGTCCTTTGGTTAATGGCTCCTTAAACCATCTCATGGGCGGATAATCCATTCTTCTATTCCATTGTTTACCGTATTCTCGTACCCAGAAGGCCCTTATTAGGCTATAGACTCTATCCGCTATTGTATAGTATTCTTCAAATGTAATCTTTACTCCTGTAGCATAGTAGAACAGTTTAGTATAATATTCTAATTTAAGTCCTAGTTCTATCCATGGTAGTCTGCAGGCTACAAGGGTTTCGAATATTCCCCCTCTAATACGCTGCAATTCTATTACTTTTTCTACCTTCTCTTTCGTGTAGTCAAATCTACCAGTACGTACCTCCCATGAAATAACCCACGCGTCTTTATGGTGTGCCCCTATAGGTGACGTTCCATAAGCTAATGCCATTGCGGGAGCGGCATGACAATCATAAGCTGATACCTCAAGTCCCTTAACCTGGATAGCCCATTCAATAGAATTATTACCTATTTTCTCTGCTATACGCTTCGTTCCCTCAGCTAATAGGTCTCCTATGCCTCTACGATAAGCAATATCGATTATGAGCTCCCTTGCCCGCTTATAGTCGCCCCATTCTATTTTTTCTTCTAATAACCTCTTTTCTGAAGCCTCCATAGCGAACCCTAGTACATTTCCGAGAGAGATAGTGTCGATACCTAGCTTGTCGGCTAGTTTGTTTAAGACGGCGACTTTTCCTAGATGGCCTAATCCTATATTTGAGCCTAACATAGCTACGTTCTCATAGTCTAATTCGCTCATTTCTCCCTCAACATCTATGACAACGTTACCGCAAGTCATATTGCAATTGGGGCATCCCCTCTGTGTAATTTTTGAGGCTTCCATGGAATAGCCGTCTATTAGTCTATAATAGTCGAAAACTCCTTCGCGGAAGTTTGTTGTAGGTAAAACACTATTCTCATTACTCCATTCAATAGTCATCATGGTTCCTTGCCGCATCCAGAAATCATATTGTGGTGCATTCTTTATATCGGCATAGGCTTGTGCTGCGGTTCTCAGTAACTCTTTTTTATCATATACGGGTATATCCCCTGTCCCGCGTATAACTATGGCTTTCAATTTCTTGGAACCCATAACTGCTCCCATACCAGGCCTACCGCCACTCCTCCCCTCTTGAGATATTATTGTTGCATACCGTACTTTATTCTCGCCTGCAGGACCTATCAGTAATACACCAACGTCTTTACCATGTATTTCCTTCAATAGGCGTTCGGTTTCGAAAGTATCTCTACCCCATAGACCTTCAGCGCTTAATATATCAACGGTGTCATCTTCGATGTATATGTATACTGGCTTACGAGCGGCTCCTTCAATGACTATAGCATCATAACCAGCCTTACGTAGGTGTAAGGATGCGTTAGTACCTATATTTCCATCACCGTATCCCCCTGTCAGCGGGCTTTTAGCTGCAACAACTAATTTACCAGTACTTGGTCCAACAATACCAGTTAAAGGGCCAGCAGCAATTATCAACTTGTTTTCCGGGGATAATGGGTTAATTCCTGGTTTTAATTCGTCCCAGAGTATCTTTGCTGCAAGTCCGCGTCCACCAATGAATTTGAGTAAGAAGTTGTCATTGATTTTTTGTACTTGTACCTTCTTATTAGAGAGATTTATTCTTAGTATCTGCCCATTCCAGCCCTTCAAGAAGCCACCCTATTCTTTTAAGCTAGTAGTTGTATTTAAAGAACACTTTTATTAGTTTCATTTACATTAACTTTATTTCTCCCGTAAGCAGTAATATAAAGTGCGGACCCTGCCTTGAGCGATAGGATAAAATTGGACATAAATAATATATTAGATGCAACATTAGTAAAAGGAAAAATACGTTTTCTTACAAAAGATGGAATAATAGAATTGACGGGTAAAAAAGCGCGCGAATTATATTGGAAAGTTAAAATAAGAAATAGACGTAAGGCTTTTGGACTATAATTTTAATCCTCTCTATCCCTCCATACAGTATTAAATATCGCGTATATCTCTCTTGCCCTTTTCTCTCCAATCCCCTCTATCTTCATTAATTCATTAACACTAGCATTGGCTATATTTTTCAATGTTTTGAAATGTTTCAGTAACTTTCTTGCTATCATGGGTCCCATTATGCTTTCAGTGACATATAATATTCTATCGTTTAACGACATTGGCTTTTTCTCAACTCTTAATCTGAAGACTCTCTTTTTACTAGTATTGCCCAGACTCTTAGCCTTGGCTATAAGCCATTGAAAGGTTGCCTCCTTATTGGGAACGGGTAGTATCTTTATGTTATAGGATATTAGGAGTTCATCAATTATTCTTAGAACTGCAGTGATATTCCATTTCGTGAACCGCTTTATAATGCTTAAGCTTCCCTCTAAAATTATTATAGGTATAGCGTTTTCTTCTTCGGCAGCTTTCTTTAATAATACTGACTGTTCCCATATCCTATTGTCTCTTATACTGTTTAGAAAATCGGTTATGCTTTTTCTTTCAACAAGTATGGGATTTTTGTCTTCAGGAGCCAGTAGATAGTAATCTCCTACATCGAGCTTCATAACAGCTACTTTCAAGCCTTTCGCTCGTATTTTTTCTATATATTGTTGCTGTTTAGAGTATTCACGGCTATCAACAACGATATCTACTGGTGCAAGTAGTTTTCCTGAAATTATTCCCATATTTTATCATCTCGCTCCGATCACACTAGGCATTTATATACAGTATTAGTATTCTTAGACTTATCTGGAAATAGTATTGACACAAGCTAGTGGTGTATTCGGGTGCTATTATGGATCAAAATAGGATAAGAGTCTACCGCAACGCTGACATAAAGCGTGTAGTAGCGTATATTCCTCCAGGGCATCGACATACAAGAATCTTAATTGAGACTATAGATGGCGATATAATAGTATTTCAAGAGGCTACGATAGCTGGTATTGTTAGAGCTTACGTTAATGTTTCGTTACACCCGCAAAGACAAGCAGTTGAATTAGTTTCAAGAGTAATGCTTCCTCGCGAGAAAAAACCAGGATTTGCTAGAGACCAGTTAATAGAATCAGGAAGGAGTGAAAAAGAAATTTTTGAGGAGCTGAAAAACATTATATTTTACGAGGAAAAAAGTTAAATATATGTTTGAAAGGTTTGGCTATAACGTTTTTAGTCTTTTTGTAGATAAATACTATCCGTGAACCTAATTAATGTTAAGGTGATTTAATGTCTCTTGCTGAGAGAGTTCTAGCAAGACCGGGTGAGAAAGTTCTACTAATGGGTAATGAAGCTATAGCGAGAGGGGTAATAGAGTCCAACGTAAGAGTTGCCGCTGGCTATCCCGGGACGCCTTCAAGTGAGATTATAATGACCTTAAGCCCCCTCTCTAGAAAAATTGGAATGTATGCTGAATGGGCTACAAATGAAAAAGTAGCCTTTGAAATAGCCTTAGGAGCCGCCATGAGTGGCATTAGGAGTCTTGTAACAATGAAGGCTCCTGGCTTTAATGTTGCTTCAGATTCTATTGTTTCGGCAGCGTATACAGGTGTCAATAAGGGTATGATAATAGTCGTCGCTGATGATCCGGGGCCCCATACGACTCAAACAGAACAAGATAATAGATGGGCTGCCAAGCTCGCAAAACTACCTATGATAGAGCCCTCAAACGTTCAAGAAGCACTTGACTACGTGAAAAAATCATATACGTTATCTGAGGCTCTCAGCTTACCAGTAATATATAGAACAACTACGAGAATAAACCACACGGTTAGCGATGTAGTTGTAGGAGAATACTCTATAATTGATCAAGAGGTCTTTGTCGAATATAATCCAGAGCGGTATATAAGAGCATCTATGTCTTGGAATAGGAAGCGGCACGAATGGTTGCTCGAGCAATTATCGAAGGCTGAAAAATATGCTAGAGAACTAGGATTTAATAGAATTGAAGGCAGCGGAGAAAACTGTATCCTAACATCGGGGGTATCTTACACGTATGTTAAGGAGAGTTTAAGAAAACTAGAAGTTGAAACAAAAATCATCAAGTTGGAACTAACGTATCCATGGCCCGAAGATTTCTTAGTGAATTGTATTGATGATTGCAAACGCATACTTGTAGTAGAGGAACTAGATCCTTATCTCGAGGAACATTTAAGACTAACAGTCCAGAAACATGATTTAGAAGCACACGTATGGGGTAAAAGGGAAGCTGGAATCCCATTTACTGGTGAACTTACACCTACAATAGCATTAAAGGCTCTTTCAAGGTTTTTAAACAAAGAGAATCTGATAGATAAGAATGTGGCAAATCGTGTAAGCAAAGTAGTTTTGCCTCAGCGTCCCCCACCAATGTGTCCTGGTTGTCCTCATAGGGGCTCTTATATGGGATTATTAAGGGCTATCCAAAAATCTGGTTATCGTAAAAGAGAAGTACCCATAATGGGTGATATAGGATGTTATGCTTTATCACTTGAACCCCCACTGGAAGCTATTTGGACTGAACATGCTATGGGAGCGAGCATAGGATTAGCCTTGGGGATAAAGATAGCTGGATACGATAAACCCGTGATTGCAACTATAGGAGACTCAACATTCTTTCATGCGGGCATGCCTGCTCTTGTGGAGGCGGTTAACAAGAATATTGATCTATTAGTAATGATATTAGATAATATATCCATAGCTATGACGGGTCACCAGTCTACACCGGAGTTTATGGAAACAGAAAGCGGTAGGAAAGTGAAACCAGTAAAAATAGAGGACGTAGTAAGGGGTATAGGTGTAGAATATGTTAGAATTGTTGATCCATTTAATTTAGAAGAAGTAGTAACAGCAGTAACGGAGGCTCTTAGGAAACCTGGTGTTAAAGTTATAATAGCTAGGAGAGAGTGTGCGCTTCAAGCATGGCGCAGGGGAATATCCTATAAGCCACCATTAATAGATCGTTCAAAGTGTACTGATTGTATGGCCTGTGTTAGAGCGACTGGCTGTCCAGCTATAATAGATAATAATGGTAAACCCCTCATAATTGAAGATCAATGTTATGGTTGTAACCTGTGTGCACAAGTATGTCCCTTTGATGCGTTTATTTTAAGAGACAATCCATTAAAGGTGAAGAAATAATGGATGAATACAATATTGTTATAGCATCAGTAGGGGGACAGGGAGGTCTCACACTATCTAGAGTAATAGGTCAGGCTGCATTACTCAAAGGGTATCATGTTAGAATAGGGGAGACATTAGGAATGTCACAGCGTGGTGGAATAGTACAAAGTTATGTAAGAATAGGTGAAAGAGTTGAGTCACCTCTAATAGGTGAGGGAGAAGCTAACGCTATACTAGGACTCGAGCCTGTTGAGACATTGCGTGCGGCAAGAGTTTACGCAAATAAGAATACGTTGATAATAGTTAACGCGGAACCCATACACACTATTACGACTATTACGGGGAGAGAAAAATATCCTCCACTCCTAGACATATTAAACGAGCTCCAAAATATTTCGGATAATGTTATAGTGGTAAACGCTACAGAATATGCTCGAAGTAAAGGGCTCCCCTATTCCACAAATATAGTTGTATTAGCGGTATTTGCCTCTAAGACGGACATTATAGAACCAGAATACTATGTTAAAGGGATAAAAGCTTTTGTGCGTAGACTAACCAAGGAAAACATAGAATTATTTAGTAACATTCTAAGGAGTCCAGATAAAGTTATATCAATATTTCGCCACAGGTAGAGAGCGACTAAATCTTTTCTAAAAAGATATCTACTTTTTCATCATTTACATTTACTAGTGCATAGTAACCCCATTTTAATGGACCGGGGTTAACCATTTTTGTTCTACCTATCTGATCTACTCCCCTAGATTCATGTATATGGCCAGTAACAAGCAATAACGGCTGTTTTTCTTCAACAAATTTTCTTACACTAAGGCTTCCAACATGAATGTTATTACGTATTAAATCGAGTCTAGTATTATACGGGGGATTATGTGCTATCAGTATTAACTTAGAAAGGTCGTCTAGATGTCTTATTGCGTTATTGAGTATTTTGGAATATTCCTCTTCGCTAAATTCTATGAGGGTTCTAAACGGTGAAATAATGCTTCCACCCACACCAGCGAAAAAGAATTCTCGGAACTTACGATTTCTTCCATGCAAGTTGAATATATTTTGCTCTAAATCCTCCCATTGTAATAGACTTGGTGGATCACAATTACCTGGAACAAAGAATACTGGAACCCCAATACGTGTAAGTAATCTCAATATTTGTATCGCTCTCTTAAAGGGACCAAAATGTGATATATCGCCTATAACAGCTATTAAATCGATATGATGGATAGTATTTACGAGTTTCTTTACATTAACTATAGATGAATGTATGTCCGTTATTGCTAAGATTTTCACGTTATCTACCTATTTTATTAAATAATTCAATATCGATGTAATATGTTCTCTTAAGCCTGGGAACTCGGTTGGAAAAGGGGGTCTTAGGTATTCCTTTATTGCTGGCTCGATGATATTTGTAGCAGTTTTTATTGCTCCAATAATGCTATAGGAATAGCTAGTCATACGGGTTAAGAATAATGTGTTATTTATATCGACATTGAATTTTTTATTAAGGAGTACTCTTATTAATTCGAATGGCGAAATTATGCCATGTACTAACTGATTCTTAATTATAAAGCCGTAGTCACCAAAGATTAATAATTCAATCTCTCTGTCTATATCATCTAAGCTATCTATTATACGAGTTAATAGTGGTAGTGAAACAGATTGGTCTATTACTAGATGAGTTATCTCTGGATAAACTCTCACTATTCCACGTAATAATTCAATAATCTCGGCATTGTATTGTCCCACTACATATAACATTACATTAGTACTAGTTATTTTGTTTAATGTTTTCGAGAGAACCCTAGATAGGCATAGCTCATTATTACATAACCAATCACTTACATCTAGTTCTATCATTATGTTATCGTTGATTTCCGCCTTACCGTAGAATTCTACTATTTTATCTATTAGTTCGTCGAGACGGTATTTATAGGACGGGATGTATATGGTTACTTCTTTATCAATTTTATTTTTGACCCTAGATAATATGTCTATATACTCTTTTAGTGTTAACGTGTATACCTCTCCAATCCAGCTATTAACGAGTATTTGACGGTTCTCTAGATAGTTCAAAAGTATATTTAACGCCTTATAGTCTACTTGTAAGTTTTTATTAAATGGAGTTATTAGGGGGATCAATATATTCATTGACTTCTATCACCAGTTATTCTCGTTATTATTCGGATTTTACAGAGATAGAAATATTATATATAAGGTATCTGGGCTCCTTAATCAATATTGTAGTAATAACACACTAGATTCGGTGGTTAGTAATGTATGTTTGTGAAGATCTTAAGCTGATCGTAACCACTAAACCTGGTAAAGAAAAAGTAGTCGAGAACCAGGTTGGAGACTCTATATATCTAAATGATCCCGGTATTAAAATAATCCATACACGCTTCTCAGGTGTGCTATTGATTTATACTAAACTTAATCCTTGGAAAGCCTTTTGGCTTGTAAATACTTACCCTATACATGGTGCATCACGTATTATACCTGTAGAGTGTTGCTCGCATAGTAGGATTAGCGAGGTCATTGAGTGTGTTAAGAGGTTATTAAGTAAGGGAAGAGAATATGAGGGTAAAATAGGTGTAGAGATAACAATAAGAGGTAATTTTATTAATAAAAATGAATTGAAAAATAGTATTTATAGAGTAATCAGAGAGTTAGGATTAAAGATAGTATTCAAGAACGTGAAATACGAGCTTAAAGTAGAGGTTATAGATAATATTGTAGGAGTATCTGTTATGCCTTGGAGAATGGATAGAGTTTCAAGAAGAATTAAAGAATGGATTAAACGTTTAGGCATTAGCAATTCAACTCCATTCTAACCTAGATCGACTACGTAGAAGAGGGCTCTGTCGCGCCGACCTTCATCATTTTGATCGTCAGACTCGGGTTCTGTCGTCACTGCCCGTATAATGTACTATTGTAGTAGGTTAATAATTATAAATCAAAGAGAATTAACTTCTTAAATCCCTTAAAACAGTTGTGTAGGGAGGGTGTGAAAAACGATGAGTCTACTAAGTATAGCTACTACACTGGGTATAATTGCAGGGTTAGCCTCAATACTATATGTATTATTACTAATATATATGATATTGAAGATAAGAGTTCCGGAAGACAAAGCTGCGGAAATCCACGGGTATATTAAGAGTGCAGCAGTAACGTATATGAAGAGACAGTATGGTGTTATTCTAACAATAGCAGTAATAGTAGCTCTACTAATTATAGGGGCTGGAATAGCTGGTGGAAGTACATTAATGTTAAAGACCGGGCTAGCGTATTTTGCTGGTGCGTTAAGCTCGACTCTTGTGGGAGTTCTAGGAATGTATATAGCTGTTCTAAGCAACGTGAGAGTCCTTAGAATACTAGTTGATCAAGGATTATCAAAAGCCTTAAGAGTAGCCTTTCGCGGTGGAGCAGTAACAGGCTTCATGGTAGGTGGCATAGGTCTACTAGGGATATCATTGCTATTTATTGCATTCGGAGGATTAGGAGAATCATATAGTGAGGCTGTAAAAGCACTACTTGGGTACGCTTTTGGTGCAAGTACAGTAGCATTATTTGCAAGGGTGGGAGGCGGTATTTACACCAAGGCAGCCGACGTCGGAGCCGACCTTGTCGGAAAAGTAGAAGTGGGAATACCAGAAGATGATCCAAGGAATCCTGGAGTAATAGCAGACAATGTCGGAGACAACGTGGGTGATTGTGCCGGTATGAGTGCTGATCTTTTCGAATCATATGTTGAAAGCGTTGTAGCAGCTATGGCAATAGGAATGCTTATCGGTGGTGCAGTCGAGCTCTCATTAATAGCCTATCCATTAATCTTTGCGGCGTCAGCGTTATTAACTACCATACTTACTGCTCAATTCGTCGAATTATCGCCATTTAAGGAACCTTCTAAGACATTAACAACGACCTCTCTAGTAAGCATTATAGGTGTAGCCATAGTGACGTTAGCATTATCATTAATGTACTCGGATAAAGTCGAAATACCTTTAATGAATTTATGGATAGCTGGTATAATGGGACTTATAGCGGGAGGAATAGTAGGATTTACGTCAGACTACTTTACATCAGGTTCGTATAAACCTGTGAAAATAGTGGCTTCGAGCTCACAAGCGGGGCCGGCATTAACGATTCTTAGCGGACTTTCAATGGGATTCTATAGTACTGTGGCACCAACTATCGCAATAGCAGTTGCTACATTTATAGCATATTATATAGGCTCAACGACGCTGGCGGTGTTTTCACCGCTAATAGGGGGAGTATATGCAGTAGCACTAGCTGGTGTAGGAATGTTATCAGTAGCAAGCATAATAGTTGCTGCAGATGCTTATGGACCTATTGTTGATAATACAGCGGGATTAGCAGAGCAAGCAGGTTACCCAGAAGAGATACGTGAACAAGCGGATAAGCTAGACTCAGCTGGAAACACTATGAAATCTATATCTAAGGGTTATGCTATAGGGTCGGCAGCATTAACGTCGCTTGCCTTACTATTCACATACGCATCTCTTCTCAAAGACTATGCGGCATCAATGAAAATTAGCTTTAACATTGAAAGCGTATTCACTATAACCAGACCCGACGTCTTAGCGGGTCTCCTAATAGGTGCAGCTATACCAGCATTCTTTACAGCATTAGTGATTCAAGCTGTTACGGCAGCGGCATTCGCCCTAGTAGAGGAAATTAGAAGACAGTTTAGGGAAAGACCTGGCATTCTCGAATGGAAGGAGAAACCAGATTATAATAGGGCCGTAGATATAGTTACACGCTATGCGTTGAAACGGCTAATAGCGCCTGGAGTATTAGCCCTCATCACACCAATAATAGTTGGTACAATCCTAGGTCCCATAGCATTAGGCGGTATGTTGATGGGTGCTATAATAACAGGTTTGCTGCTAGGTTTGTTCCAAGGTAATGTAGGTAATACTTGGGACAATGCAAAGAAATTCATAGAAGCTGGAAACTTTGGAGGAAAGGGGTCAGAAGCCCACAAAGCGGCGGTAATAGGCGATACTGTTGGCGATCCTTTAAAGGATGCAGCAGGGCCTTCATTAAACATATTAATAAAGTTAATGGCTATAGGATCTTCAGTGTTCCTACCATTAATAATACTACTTAGACTAGCACTAGGGCTACCGCCAATATAATAAAGTAAAATTTTCACCTATTGCATCATATATTATTTTATTGTAATAAACAATTTTTACTCCCAGTGAGAGATCATTATACTATGTAAGCGTGAAGCAGAATGTATAACTTATCATCAGTATCTTATATTGATGCACATTGTCATTTGTACGAATACAGTTTAGATGAAATCAAAGAGATTGTAAAGAGTACTCTCGTTTTTGCAGTGTCAGACGAAATGGATTCAGCTATAAAGACGGTGAATATCTCTAAAAAATTCGATAATGTCTTTCCGGGTCTAGGCATGCATCCCTGGGTTATAGAACATGATGTATCGTTTCGGGAAGCTCTAGGAGCTATAGAATATTATAGAGAACATATTGATAACGTAAAAATGCTCGGAGAGATAGGTCTTGACACCTATTTTAGAAAGGATACGTTAGATAAACAGTTGGTGATATTTAGAGAATTAGTTAAAATTGCAGCCGAATACAAGTTACTAGTAAATATTCATGCTTTAGGTGCATGGAGAAAAGTACTCGACGAATTGTATAGGAATGATGTTCCGGTAGCAATATTACATTGGTATAGTGGACCCATAGATATGATAGAGGATCTAGAGAGTCTAGGATATTACATAACAATAAATCCATCCGTCGAATTCCAGAAAAAACATAGAGAAGTATTAAAGAAGGCACCGATATCAATAATATTAACCGAGAGTGACGGACCATACGAATATCGTGGGAGAAAACTAGGGCCTTCGCTTATACCATGGCTCGTCCATACGATATCTATAATAAAGGAAGTAGACCATAACAAATTATTGGAAATATTAAAGAATAATGTAATAAGGATTTTTAAAACGATAGGAGTAGAATACAGTGTCTAGCATTAAAGTACTTGTATTTTAACGTCTCGCATAGGTGTAGTAAACCTTAATTTCTCTCCCGTTTCGAGTATGGCTTTAATGGACTCTACTTCACCTCTATATATGATTATTATGCATGGGCCTTCTCTGCATTCGATTTCACCACCATGTATAAATGTTTTCACTTTTCTCCGTCTCAATAAAGCTAATACAGTATCAGTATTGTTTCTGAATATTCTCTCTAGTAGTATCTCGAGTTTATCTGCACATGTTTCCAGAACATACTCTAATAATTCTTTTATAACATTGTATCCGTAAAACTTGGCTAGGCCAAAATACGTGTTTTCATTTATTATGTTGTCATCTCTATTATATATTAACGATATAACTGTATTAATGAGATGTTCGGGGTTTTCTATAATATTGGTGTTCCTTATTATACTTTTAACTAAAAGCTCGAGGAGACTATTTTCAGACAATTCTCTCGTGAGTACTATATTTGTTGATATAGTTGCATTAATTTTATCGTTATATACAAATATTGGTCTTTTCCAAGGTACTAGGTCTTTACTTTTAGAATATATATTTCTTATTAGGGTTCTAATTTTTTCCAGTTGATCTATTCTTACTGTAGCAACTATATAGTTCTTATCATCATATATCAAGTATTCATCGATTGAGAGAATGTATTCTTGTCTCGGCAGATGACTAATCCACCTACTATAACCGTATTTTCCCCATACATGATAACCGTATATTGGAGCATTCATAATAGACTTATAGGGCATAGGGGTCCTAATAGTAGCATCAATAGTAAAACATGCTTGTGGAGAAATAATCCAGTCTCGAAATAATATTTTCCCGCCAGCAATCTGGTACTGTAGCTCTATTTTTGTTGACCCCCCACTTGATTCTATGAGTAAATGTTTTTCTTCCTCACTAGTAATTCTCCACGGGTTCTTTATTTCTAAATTGAGAATATTTGATGGTTTAGTTAGGCTTAATTGTTCGAGTTTTGTAGGTAGCTCTATTATTTCATAAATTGTTAATTTGTCGTTATACTCGGCATTTAAAATAACGTGTGGAACCTTCCTACCCAGTAGAGACATGACATTCTCCAATACACTAGTAAGGGGTTAGGATTTTATAAAGAAGATTGTAGTCAAAGATACAAAGACTGAACTATGCAGGGTGACATGGTTGAGCGAGGTAGGAGACATCGAGCGCGTATTAGAGGAGGTAAGAAGAGAGCTAGAGAGAAGTACTGGGTATCCGAGCATACTAACGAGTCTTAGACCGCAAGATCTAATTGATATATTTGAGCGATTAGATTCAGATGAAAGACGTAGGCTGGCTGTTCTTATTCCAGACAACATATATATAGAGATAATATCCAGACTTCCGCAGCAGATTCTACTAGATGTTATAAAGGTTATTGGTCCAGCACGATTAGCTAGAATAGTAGTAGATCTACCTCCCGACGAAGTAGCAGACCTACTAGTAAAACTACCACCTACTTACCGTAGAGCATTATTAAAGGAGCTCCCATTATGGAAGCTTGAAGAGGTAAAACCTCTACTAGCTTATCCTCCTGAAAGTGCTGGTGGAGTAATGACGACTAGAATACCATTATTTCACTATGAACAGCTCGTTGATGAAGCAGTAAAAGAATTTGTTATACGGTTAAAGTTCGAGGAATATGAAACATCTCGTTACATCTATGTTGTAGACGATGAGGGTAAACTCGTCGGTATTATAGATGTAAAAGTGTTTCTAACGTCGCCTCGCAATAAGAAGCTAAAAGAGGTAATGTCTAGGAATTTTGTTGCAGTAAAAGCAAGCATGGATCAAGAGGAAGTAATAAAACTAGTAGTAAAATATGATTTAGACGAAGTACCAGTAGTAGATGAGAACGGTAAACTCTTGGGCGCAATAAGCGCTGACGACTTAATGGATGTTATAGTAGCTGAGGCCTCCGAAGATATAGTAAAGTTTGGTGGTATGCCTAAGATTAGAGAGCCCTACTTAACTGCGCGTGTAGTAGAACTTGTAAAGAAAAGAGCAGTGTGGTTGATATTTCTTTATTTGACGGAGGCTGTTACCATAAGTATTTTGAGCTTCTACGAGAAAGTACTGGCCTCAGTTATTGCTTTATCATTCTTTATACCATTGTTAACTGATACAGGAGGTAATGCTGGTTCACAATCAGCGACCTTAGTTATACGCTCCCTAGCTACTGGTGAAATAAGGTTTAGTGATATACCGAGAATAATAATTAAGGAATCTTCAACTTCTCTATTATTAGGATTAATACTTTCACCTCTTGCATTTACTTTAAGTTATTCAATAGCACATAACATTAATGTCTCGACAGTTGTATCACTCGCAATAATACTAGTAGTATTTGTTGCAAGTATGATAGGAGCTCTTCTCCCCCTAATTGCTGCCCGTATAGGAATAGACCCAGCTGTTATCTCTGCACCTCTAATAACGACTATAGCTGATTCAATAGGGCTTACACTATATTTTACGCTCGCAATAATCCTTTTGGGGATAAAGTTCTAGGAAATAGCCCTTAAACTCAATATTGTTTATGATATTTCTGGCTATGCGGGTATATTTTTTAGAGGGCGTATAATCCGAATACAATAGAGTATTAATTTAGGGGTAGATGTTTTTGACAAGTAAAAAAGAAGTTTATGGTCACGTATTAAATATAAGAAGACTGGGAAGAGTAGGATTTATTGTACTGAGAACCTTTGAAGGTATAGAACAAGTTACAATAAAACGCAATATTGTAGGAGAGGATGTATGGAAAACTTTCTCGAAGTTAGGGTTTGAGTACTTTATTAGAGTTAAAGGAGAATACGTAACTAGTAGTATCGCTAAACTCGGACACGAAATTATAGCAGAAGAACTCGAGATAATAGCGCCTTCAAAACCTCTTCCCATTGACTTATCTGATAAGGTTGAGGCAGAGTTTCCAACACGAATAAAATACCGTTACCTTGATATAAGAAGGCCTAAGGTTAAAGCAATATTTCGTGTAAGATCAACACTATTAAAGGCTGCTAGAGATTATTTCTATAAGAAGGGATTCGTAGAGCTAAACTTTCCAATAATAATAGCTACAGCAACAGAAGGGGGAGCTAATTTATTTAAGGTAACGTATTTCGATAGAATAGCCTATTTAGCACAGAGCGCTCAACTCTATAAACAATCAGCGATACCCGCTTTCGGTAAGGTATTCACCATAGGTCCGAGTTTTAGAGCAGAAAAGTCAAGAACACGTAAACATCTTACAGAGTTCTGGCAAATAGACGTTGAGAAGGCGCTTACAACACCCGACGAATTAATAGAAATACAGTTCGGTTTAGTAAAGCACATCTATGAACGAATACTAGAGGAAAATCAAGATGATCTAAAAACACTTAATGTAAAAATAGAGGTACCAAGTTATTATCACAAATTAAGCTATGAGGAGGCACTTCAAATAATAAAGAAAAAAGGATTCGATATCCAGTGGGGTGACGATTTTGGATCCGACGAAGAACGTGCGCTATGCAACGAATTCGATGTCCCATTCTTTGTAACAGAATTTCCAGAGCAGGTCGTTGCATTTTACTATAAATTAAAAGATGATGATCCGCGTATGGCACATAGAATAGACATGTATGGGCCCGGTCAATACGGTGTTGAGTGGTCCTCTGGAGGGCTGAGAGAGCATGATCCAAAGAAATTAAGGGAAAGAATGCTAGCTAAGGGATTAAATCCCGAAAGCTTCTCCTGGTATCTTGACATGTTTGAGTATGGCTTTCCTCCTCATGGAGGATTTGGTATAGGTGTTGAGAGACTCCTTCAAACAATATTAAAACTAGAGAAAATACATGAAGCAGCATTGTATCCGCGAACCCCTGACATACTAGAACCTTAATGTTAAACATCAAGTCTCTTAATTCTTTTAATTCAATATATATCCATGGGTATGCTATGTCGACAATAAGTATTAGTGCTAATAACATAGACTTGGATCTCTCTATGTACCCAAGTTTTGTTTCAGCTCTTTTCATAAAGCAAAGAAATAAATGGATAAAAATTGCAGGATACGGAATTGGAGCAGAGATTGCTGTAAAGAGCAGTAAAATAATATGTAAGGGATGCGATAGGAGATCTTTTAGCGAATGGACCGGGCTATGGTTTAACCCTAATGACTACATTCAATATATCAGCAAGTCGTTTGCAGAAAAGACTAGTAAACTAATCAAGTATTACAATAATCTAAGAATAATAGTGAGTAGTCGAGATAAACCATTTATTCTCACTTTAACATTTCTTTCACGTAATACAGATTATCATAGAAATGTTAGAAGATGGTCTAGAATAATATTTAATAATCTAGAATATTTTGAGCCTCACATTATAGCTAAAAGAATAAATAGTATGAGTAAACGGAGCTTCCAGTTAAATCAATTACTAGAAATATTAGACGAAATATCTTCGATAAACTTCGATAGAAATCCATGGATCCTACGAAGAGAGTTAATGGAAATAAAATATTTAGGGCCTAAGGTCGTAGATGCTTTTCTTCTCTTTAGTGGTTATGATACAATATTTACTCCAAGCGATATTCATTTGAGAAGATTCTCCTTAAAAATAGGTCTAATTAAAAATGATAAAATAATTGTACCTAGCAAAAAGTATTGTTAGAATATGATGCCTTTTGCCCGCAATGCCCCCTTAGAAATAAGTGTCTAACCGGTATCTTCCAAACAATATATAATCGTCTTAGCGGATTTCTACAGACAATAGCATTTGTACACGATAATTTATGGTGTTCTAAGAAATCTTGTAGTAATTGTCCGTTTCGTAAGATATGTCACTTATGAAGTATCTTGTAGACAAATGGGATTTCCGGTTATCTTTACTTTTTATTATTAAATTAGTTCTTTTGGAATATTATTTGGGGTATATGCTATTTTGGGCTTCAATCCCATAATGTTTAATAAGTATCTAACATGTGGATATAATATCACATACTCTGGGTCTATGTAATCAGGTAGCTTAGGATCGATTTCTCTTAGTTTCTCTATTAGGTCTTTAATATCTTCTTTGCTCGAAAAACTAAACATTACTGCTGGGTAGACTTCTTCACCTATCTCTAAACCCGCATCCAGCAAGTGTACTAGTGCTTTTAGTTGCACGTGCCAGTATCTTGCTGGTGCTCCTGTAAGTTTTTCAAATTCCTTTGGAGATGCACCTTTAATTGATATGCGTATTTCAATTCCCTGACCGTGGAATTCGCCTAGTTTCACCGCACACGATTTATCTAATCCTATGAGTATACCATTTGTTTCCACAATGAAATGGTATTTTTCCGCTAGGCTTATGTTTATGAGGTTTATGAGGTGTTCAAACCCTATTGTAGGTTCTCCTCCACTTACTCTAAGCTGTCTTACCCTTCCTTTAGCCTTCTCCTTCATTAATGAGAATGCCTCACTTGGGTCTAAATATACTCCTTTAACCTTAGTATTCCAGGTAAACCTCCATGCCCAACAGAATTTGCATCTAAGATTACATCCTACTACGTCTCCTGTAACTACACCTCCATACCATTTATCTTTTCGGAATCGGAAATACTTTCGCTTGTTCTCCCTCACTACTTCGTTTTCAACTATTTTTGTTAGTATCACTGGATCATATATCATAGTATATCCTTCTATTATTCTTGTTTATTTAGGAGTTTAAACGTTATTTTTGTTCTCTCTGGGTATTGTTTATTCTTATTTCTAACGGCTTCTTTTTCTGCCTTCTCTATTATGTCTTTTATATACTCTTTTGATAATAGTGTTGGATCATACCACTCTTTCTTTGATTTAACTAATCTTATTGTTTCAACAATTATTTTTCCTATATTAGCGGCATCGAGTAATGCGTTTTTGTTCTCAATTACATCTCCTTCTCTAGCATGATACGCGAGTGCCCATGGTGGGATAACGAATCCCATACTGTTAAATACTATTGATAAGTATGAAATTGTATTAATGTCCCCGCTATCGGAGCCAACAGCTATGAAAGCTGCTACCTTCCCCTCAACCCAGCTGCGTCCATCAATAAATATCATGTTTTCAAAGGCTGTCATTCTATCTATGAGATTCTTTAAATGTCCACTCGGTCCATACCAGTAGATAGGTGTAGCAATAATTAGACCATCACTCTTCAATATTTTCTCTAATACTATTCTTCCATCATCATCTATAACACATGGGTATCTGCATGCTTTTTGTTCATCACTTAGACATCCTAAGCAGGGCTTTATCTCATAATCATATAAATGTATTAACTCAGTTTCAGCACCATATTTTCTAGCAGTCTCTATTGCAATATAGAGTAGCTTAAATGTATTACCGTATTTTCTCGGTGAGGCATTAATGCCTAGTATTCTTATATTATCCGCATTATCCGTCATGTTTACCCCCATATCGCAGAAATAATAGGAGTGACTTCAAGAATAAATATTTTAATTTTTAATAGCCTTATAGTCTAGATTTAAGCATGAGTCTATGATGATGCCCCTACTCTAATGAATGGTGATTGCGTGGTCCTTCACTGAGACTCGTTTACTATTTCTCTATAAAGTGATGGTCTTCTCAGTTTTAGTACTGGTAAAATCTTTCGTACTTCATATATATAATCTATGTCAACAGTATATTCTCTATAAATCTCACGCGTCCCCAAATCAACTAATACGATACCCATGGGGTCAACTATCATACTCCTTCCAGTAAACGTTTTACCCGCTTGATTAGCAACCACCATATATATGGTGTTTTCGTGTGCCCTGCTTTGCGCAAGGAATCTTAGAGTTTCCTCTTTTAAAGGACCACGATACCATGCCGAAGGACTTATTATTACTTCCGCTCCCCTTAAAGCATATATCCTATATATCTCTGGAAAACGTATGTCGAAACACACAGTATAAGCTGTTTTCACGTTTTTCACAACTTCTACAGTTGAAAGAGAATTACCCGCTAACATATAATTAGATTCATGATAACCATATGCATCAAATAAATGAATCTTCCTATATACAACCTTTACGCTTTCATCGGGAGCTGCTAGAATTATTGTATTATATACCTTAGGTGGTGTAGGAGTTCTTTCAAATAATGTTCCTACAACTACTGTAGAATACTCTCTAGCTATTTCTACGTATTTCTTAACAAAGTCTCCTTCTAAGTCCTCTGAAACAGCATAAAGATCTCTAGGTGTTAACCCATCAAGATTGTACATGAAATATTCGGGAAATACAAGAATGTCTGCTTCTATGCTACCGTATTGTCTCATAATATCTAGTGCTTTCTCAAAATTTTTCCTCTTATCTTTCACTGATTCTAATTGAATAATACCAATTCGGAGTAAACGTGGCATTACAATTACCCATAACTTCTAACACCAAATAGATTAAATACTTTTAAGCCTCTCTATTCTCTCACCTCCTCGGTGCCAATAAATTGGAGGTATTGTTTGCAGACGCTCATTGTCATACGAATCCAGTGAAAGGTCTTGGAATGCGGAAAATAGCATCAAAGTTTAAGGAAAATAATGGATGGTTCATAGGTATTGTAGGTCTCTCGCCCTGGAGCTATGGTCTAGATCCATCTTATGAAGGATATAAGAAGACATTTGAATTAGTTATAAGAGAATGTAATATTGCAAAAGAGTACGGTCTAAAAACTTCATGTATTATTGGAATACACCCATCTGATATTGATAAACTAGTATACCGTTATGGTTTAAAGATAGATAAAGCATTAGACTTAGCGTTCAAGGTTCTCGATAAAGCTATAGATTTTTGTAGAAAGGGTATTATAGATGGTATAGGTGAAGAAGGAAGACCCCACTACAAAATAGATCCTATATTTGTTGCAGCATCAGAACTTGTGTTAATGAGAGCTATGGAGGCTGCCAGAGACTATGATTGTATCGTACACATGCATCTAGAGCAAGGAGGCAAAGTCACGGTAATGTCTATTGAGAAGTTAGCTAGGTTTATAAGAGCTCCTCCAAGAAGACTTCTTTTCCATCACACAAGACCAGGACTAACAGAACATGTGATTGAAAAAGGATATCCAGCGACAATACCTGGAATAGAACCTGTTCTTAAAATAATATTCAATAGAATTGAACCCAAATTTATGATTGAGAGTGACTATATTGATGATCCTAAACGACCTGGGGTAGTAGTTTATCCATGGGAGATGATTAGAAACGAGATAAGATTACTAAATAATGGCATTGTAAACGAAGAGCAATTATATAAGGTGAATATAGAAAATATTGTAGAATTCTATAGAGTTGAACCCCCTTAAGATTCTCCTTTCGTAATATCACTTAGTATTTTCTCTATTTCTGACAATATTGCAAGGTACTTCTGCTTCAATAACTGTATTCTTAGATATCTCTTTATATCTTGGTAGGACTTTAACTTACGTGGTATAATATTACTATTTTTCATTTCATTAATTTTCTTCACAACTTCCTTTATACTCAAACCTAGCCTTTCAGAAGCCTCTATGATATTCTTACTATAGGCTATTGTTTTAACTATTTCATAGTATTGTGGTTTTATTTTATAATCTGTTTCAAATAACATGTCAATGTATTTTTCTATTACCTCGTCTAGAGCAGCCTTAACTATGTTCTCAAGCTCATCAGCATCTATGAGGAATTGATCTGAAAGTTCTATTACTCTTATATTCAAGTTTTCTACGAGAACCCTAGCTGCTTCATCTGCATAGCCTCTACATACTATTAGTGGTTTTGCACCTACTAACATTGCATTTACGAGGGCTTGTCTTATACTATTAACATCAATACGCCCTGCTTTTATTTCTACAGCGTATTTTTCGCTAGTTTCCTTATCGACGGCTATGGCATCTATTTCTGCTACTTCTACTCCGCTAATAATAATCTTATAATGTGTATCAATTATGTCGTATCCAAGCGTTTCTAGCATTTGTAGCGCTATTCTTTCACTAGCTCTCCATTTACTTTTAGGGGAAATACCCAAGATATCCACCAATAATTCAATTACCTATATGTTTTCTGAAAACTATATTAAGATACTCTAAGATTAATTTTTGCGAGGGAAAAATAAAGTGAAGTCTAATATGGTATTATTACTGATCCTCTCGCTTGGTCTGTTCACTCTTCCAGTAAATGCGCAACAAGGTATATTAATATACCATGTATACTACAATGATGTTCTAATAATACAGTTAGAAGTTATACCAGACGATACAGTAAGCGTAAAAGTTGTACCCTTATATGACATAGATTCTAGAACCTTTTATGCAATATCAGACCTATTAATTTCTCCTACAAAGCATCGTTTTGTACTTCAAAACATAGAAGACTTCGCAAAAGACATTCACGCGAGTTTCAAACAGCTTAATGAGACGATAATATTAGAATACAAAGTAAACAAATTCGCACGGAAGTCAGTATATGATAATAATGGTATACTTCTACGCGAAACAAACATATACGATGATATAAATATAAGCGTGTACTTAGTAACGGTTATAAATAACAGCTTGTATTACAATACAATCTCGATTACAATCCCGTTAGCCATAGTTATACTGGGCTTAGCAGTATATAGTTATATAAGAAGGGAGTATCTTCGCATCCTCTAGTATATTAATGGCATATTATTGCTTCCGTAAGGGCGTGGTATAGCGGGTATACCTAAACGTCTTCTAATCTCCTTTGCAAATACCTCACCAGCCCCTTGCCTATAGGTGTCGACTATCACTATTTTCGGATTAGATTCCTCAACGTATTGAAGCAACTGCTCAAAGTCGGCATGGTCGCTGAGGGCTACGATCCAAGTCTTATAATCGACCCTGCGATAGGGTTCTCTAAACTCCCATCCAGTTAGAACTATTTTGTTATACTTGTTTATTCCGTAATCTTCAACTCTACTGTTACTATTTGCGTGGAAGAAGCCTATGAACCATTTATCTCTTATAATCTCCTTAGCTTCAATACTTTGAATGTTGAAAACATCCCTTATAGTATATCCGTGTTTTATTACTGCTCTTGTTACCTTATAGACCATAGGTGATGCTATGAATGGAGCATCTATACCATTGCTTCTTAATAAAAGCATTACTTCTTGTATTTTGCCGTGGAAGCCATAGATAACTACGGGACCGTGAACTAAGAGGTCTTTTACAAGATCTACAAAGAG
>CAZWTS010000161.1:0-3053 GCA_964637085.1 uncultured Desulfurococcales archaeon
CTCATTGTCAAGGTTAGCTGTGGGTTCGTCAAGTACCAGTACTTCCGGTTCCAATATTAATGCTCTTATTATTGATATTAACTGTCGTTGACCAGCTGAGAGAGCTTTCGGTCTTACGTATAGCTTGTCTTCTAAACCAAATATTCCCGATAATTCCGATGCCTTTTCTACTAAGTCGATTCCATTAGTATCTAGGCCACGTATTTTTACGCCTAATAATATATTATCTAATACCGTTCCACGTATGAATACCGGTTTTTCGGGGACATAGGTTATTTTCCTGCGTAGTATTAACTGTTTATTTTTGGGTAAACTCCAATAATCTTTAGAATCTATAATTACTTTTCCTTTCCAAGGCCTATAAATGAGTGATATTATTTTTAGGAGTGTTGTTTTTCCACTAGCATTTGGTCCTACAATTATTGTTATTTTTTCCTTTATGTTTAACGTTATGTTTCTTAATGCTATTTTGTTCGGTAGATACTTATACCATACATTTTGCAATAATATATTCATTACTCTAACCTCTTTTTTAACAATCTTACACTAATTGATATAGTGAGAACGGTTACTATTAGGAATCCTCCGAGAAGAAGTGCTTTTTCGAATTCACCCTTTACTACTTCTAACGATATGGCTGTGGTCATGACACGTGTGTATCCCTTGATGTTTCCTCCCACTAGTAGAGCTACTCCTAATTCCCCTATGGCTCTTGAAAAACCTAGGAGCGATACTACTAGTATTTCGGGTAATGCTTGTGTAAAAAACAACATGAGTGCTTGTTGCTCGGAAGCACCTAGCGTTAATGCGAGTTCCCAATACTTCTCCCTCATCCCATAAAATGTTTCATATAGAAGGCTTACGAGTAATGGTGTTATTAGGATGGCTTCGCCTAATACTATAGCTTGAGGCGTATATAGTAGTCCCAGGGGACCTAGAGGACCACTCCTACTAAGCAATATGTATAAGAATAAGCCTACTACAACAGTGGGTACACCTACTAAGGCATTAAAAAAGCCTATTACTACACTAACAATCTTCGAGGAAGTATTTGATAAGTAAAAGGATAGGGGGATACTCCATAATAATGCTATTAATGTTGCTGTCCCGGATATTATTATAGATCTTGCTATTATCTCTATTATCTCATTATTAAACATCATTTTATCCCAACGATACTAGTTCCCGCCACTGATCACGGAGCCAATCTTCTTTTCCTTCAGCCGGATAAAATAATGGTCTACCATATTTATCAACTCCATAAGAGGCTATTATTTCCTGACCCTCCTTGGATAATACAAAATCTCTAAACATTTTAGCATACATATAATTGATACTTGGATATTTTTCAGGGTTTACAATGTAGACACTATATATGTTTAATAGATATGTTCCCTTGTCAACCATTATCTCAAGATATGGTAGGTCGCCATCTTTCTTCAACTTAATATAGGTTCCCACATCACTGAGTGTGTAAGCATTTTTCTCATTTGCTATCATAAGAGTTTGCGACATCCCGGTACCTGATTCAATATACCAGGACTTGCCATGGGGATCTAGTCCAGCAAGTTTCCATAAGGCTAATTCACGTACATGGGTACCAGAATTATCTCCACGACTAACAAATAGAGCTTCCCTCTTTTCACCTGCTTCATATATTTTCTTAAATGCTTCAATAGGGTCTTTTAATCCTTTAATTCCGGCGGGATCGTTTGAAGGACCCACGATTATAAATGTGTTGTACGCTATTATCCCCCAATCTACTAGTATTCCTTGGTCAACATACCGTTTTTCTAAGCTTGGAGCGTGAACAAAAACCATGTCAGCATCTCCCATAGCTGCCTTACGTAGTGCCTCACCACTTCCTACTGCAATGAATTGAATTATTATGTTTGGATGATGTTTATGAAATTCTTCTGCTAATTTATCTAATAGGCCTGTTGCATAAAGGCTTGTTGTAGTTGTTACTCTTAATACAATTTCTTTGGAACTAGTATGATACCAGTACAAGCCTACTATTACGGCTACGATTACTAGTATTATTACTAGGAATAAAATCCTATTTTTTCTCACATTTATTCCCCGTTATCTGGTAACCGATAACGCTCATTTATATAATTATCCAAATACAATTTATAGGGGGCAAGAATGAGTGATATTGAGTCTCTACTAAATGAGATAACAAAGAAAACAGAAATCATATTAGAATACCGTGGAATAAAGATTGTTGATCAACAAACAGCCTTACTGTTGAAACTAATAGAGAAGTATGGGTCAATATTAAAGGCTTCAGGGAGGATAGGAGTATCTTACTCAAAAGCCTGGGACATAATAACTCGTATAGAGAAAACACTTGGAATAAGAATAGTTGAAAAGAGAAGAGGGGGAATAAGCGGAGGTGGAACTAGGCTAACAAGTAGCGGTCTTAAACTATTAAGATATTATGAGAAAATACAGAAATCACAAATACGTTCCAATAACCTAAAAGATAGCAATGAAGAACTACCAGATCTAATTGTAATGGGAAGCCACGACTTACTTCTCGAGAGGCTACTCTACTATATGGAGAACAAACATCATTTAAAAATACAAAAGGAATGGATAGGATCGTGCGGAGGTATTCTAGCAATACTTCTCGAGGAATCAGATATTGCAGGAATACATCTGCTTGATCCTATTACAAACCAATACAATAAAAATATTTTAGAAAGATACGGTTTAACAACCATAGCAACACTAATGAGAGGATACGATAGAGAGATAGTTTTAGCATACAATCCTTATTACTCATACGGTAATCTAAACGAGATATTAGAAGATATAGTAAAGGGAAAATTAAGAATCGTTAATAGGAACCCTGGCTCCGGGACTCGTATATTACTTGAAACACTAATAGATAAATATGCAAAGGAAAATAACATAAACATAGATTACAGCAAAATAAAAGGTTATCAAATTGGAGTAAGAACCCATCGAGAAGTAGCAGAATATGTTTCATCAGGAAAAGCAGAAGCTGGACTAACATTAAGACACCTAGCCGAAGCATATGGCTT
>CAZWTS010000162.1:0-4323 GCA_964637085.1 uncultured Desulfurococcales archaeon
CTAGTCTTCTACTGCTAGATATATTTTAGTAAAGTCTACATAGTATCCTGGTGTCTCATTTGATACTGCAATCCTTATGTACCTAAATGGTCTTCCCTCGCCTTTTACTGCTATAACACTAATGGGTCCACCTGCTAGTACGTTTTGCTTACTTATGGTATCCCATTGCTGGCCGTCGCTTGATAATTGTATTTCTATTAGCCCCGAGTATCCTTGTGCTTCACTAGGACCTAGTTTAACATATATTATCGCATAGTCTAGTTTCTTCTCTTCGCCTATATCGTAGGTTTGGTGTTCTAGCCATCCCCAGCAATAATCTCCACTACGACTATATGCTTCATTGGCCTCCATGTGTACTCCTTCATGACAGTTGTGTTCTACTAGTAGAGTGTTTGTATTAGTGTCAACGGTTATGCTTGAATGATCGACTGATAACCAGCCACTACTATAGGGTGATGGCGTTACACGTATCCTAATAGCTCCTATGTTTTCACCATTTAATGGGATATCAAATTTTACTGTTCTACCCGCTTCAACGCTCTTAGACCATATTTTCTTGAAGCTCCCGCCGTCAGATGATATTTCGACGTATAATTCTCCCTTCCTACCACCCTCACTTGGACCTAGGGTTACTTCTCCGCTAACACTCTTCAATGGAATAGCGTAGTGCCAGTTATAGGTGTGGGATCCAAGCCATCCCCAACAATAGCTCTGAGACCTACTATAGGCTTTGAGGGCTTCAACTATTGTGCCTTCATCACAGGTTAACTTGAATTCTATTCTACCACTAGTAAAGCTAGCTGTTGTAGTCGTAGTTGGGGGTGTGTTTTGACTAGTACTTGTTACGACCTGGGTTACTGTTTCTGTACGAGTAGTTGTTTTTACGGTTGTAGTTGTTTTAGTTGAAGTTGAAATAGATGTTATAGTACTCGCTGTACCCGAGGGCTGAGTTATAGTTGTAGTCGGTTTCTCACTACTAGTACTCTTCATGAACATGTATGCTGCGAAGACTCCGATAGCAGCGATTAAAACTATGGCTATTATAGCGTAGAGTTTTATTGAGCCTATTCTCCTACTATGTATTTCTGTCACCTATTTATCCACGTTGAGGAGAATGTTACTTTAAGTATTGGGGAGGAAAAATACGTTTAAACCCTACGGAGTATTCCTTCTATTTCGTATTACTAGATTATTACTTATTTTACATTATTTTCGTGAAAGAAAGCATATTTATACCTAGTGAGACCATTAACTATAACGGTGTTTTAAACACATGGGTAATCGCATCTGGATTCTCCGAGACATTGAAGCATGTACTGGTTGCCGTTTATGTGAGATAGCTTGCTCACTAAAACATGAAGCAACTATATGGCCGGAGGCTTCGCGAATAAAAGTCTTTGAGGATAAACCCGGAGTACCCGTACCCTATATGTGTGTTCAATGCCCCGATTACCCCTGTGTGAAAGCCTGCCCTACTAATGCTTTAAGCGTTGATGAAGAAACCGGCGCCGTCCTCGTTGATGAAGGCTTCTGCACCCTATGTGGCTTATGTATTAGTGCTTGTCCAGGCCGGGTTCCGAGAATAGTTGATGGAAAGAGTGCTGTAATAATATGTGATCTATGTGGTGGTGACCCAGAGTGTGTTAAGATATGTAGTATGGTTGGCTATAATGCGCTACGCGTTATAGCGCACCCGAATAATGAGATGGTTAAACACTACTTGGTTAAACCATTAGAAATAGTTGAAAGAATCACCGTGAAACATGCAGCGAGGTAAACTCTCATGTTATACGGTGTTAACGGTAAGGTATTAGAAGTAGACTTATCAGCCGAGAAGACTAGAGAAGTAGAACTATCACCAACTATTTATAGGAGATTTATTGGTGGTAGAGGCCTCGCAACCTATATTCTATGGAAGAGACTCGGCGATAAATGGGAGAAAATAGATCCTCTAGGACCCGAGAACCTTCTAATAATAATGACTGGGCCATTAACCGGGTATTATCCCGGTATAAAAGTTATCGTTAGCGGTAAGAGTCCTCAAACTAATGGTGTAGTAGGCTCAGCTGTATCCAGTGAAGTAGCCGTTGAGTTAAAAGCAGCTGGATATGACGGTATTATCGTTAAGGGTGTTTCCCGCGACCCCGTTTACCTATATGTTGAAAACGATAGAGTTGAGATAAGAGATGCTTCTAAGCTATGGGGTAAGAAGGGATCTGAACTACTAGAAGAAGCTAGAAGAGAACTTACTAGTGATGAAAAGAAGGGATTGAAGCCTACCCCACCAATACTATACATAGGCCCAGCTGGAGAAAACATGGTTAGAACTGCAGCAGTTATGAGTAAACTCGCTCACGCTGCTGGTTATGGAGGCTACGGTGCGGTAATGGGTTCTAAAAAGCTTAAAGCAATAGTAGTAAGGGGTACTAAGCCTCTCCCAAGAGCAGCTGAACCGGGGAAGCTAGAAGTTCTCTGGAGACAAATTGTTAAAAAGAATAGCGAACAATATAGGTTTAGGCAATGGGGTACAACTCAGGGGATATGGTCTACTGCATACAATACCAGCTCCGAACCCGTGAGAAACTGGCAGGAAGAATGGCATGATAATAGGGGTTTAAGCCACTTAGTCTTCGAGCACAAATACTGGATAAAGAATCCATGGGCTGATTGGGGATGCCCTCTAGCGTGCATGAAGATTAGTAGAACAATAGTAAATGGGGAAACATATCTAACTGATGGACCAGACTATGAAATGGGTGCTTACCTAGGCCCTAATCTAGGCATATTTAACCCGGAACACATAGTAGCATTATCCTCAATGGCCGATGAACTCGGATTGTGTGGAATCCAGACAGGCAACGTTATGGGCTTTGCCTTCGAGTTATATGAGAGAGGAATACTCTCTAAAGAAGACATTGGATACGAACTTAAATGGGGTGATTTTGAAGCAGCTCGACGGCTCCTAGAAGACATAGCCTATAGGAAGGGGATAGGAGACCTATTAGCCGAGGGAACCTTAAGAGCAGCTCTAAAAATAAACGAGTTAAAGAAAACCAATACACTAAGATATGCTGTACAAGTTAAGGGGATAGGTGTTGGAGCCCACGGAGTTAGAAGTGGGAAAGACTATCCCCAACCCATAGCTTACGCGGCATCAGTACAGGGAGGAGATCATACATCTGTTGCGGGCTTGCCTAAGAAGTCGAAGGAGTCAGAGACCTGGAAGGCTTTCCTAGATAGTGGTGTAGTATGCATGTTTACTAGCTTTGCAGTAGATGAGAAGACCCTACTAGAATACTTGAACACGATAACCGGGTGGAGGGTAACTGTAGACGAATTATACGATGAAATAGGGCCGAGGATACTGTCATTGCAGAGAATACTATTGCTCCTCGGAGGACCAGATGTATACTGGGATCCAAGAATCCATGATGATAATCCGCCTAGATTCTATGAACCATTGCCATCAGGACCATATAAGGGGTCTAAAACCGATAGAGAACTCGTACGCGAGAAGCTAAGAGAATACTATAGGGAAATGGGATGGGATGAATACGGGATACCATTAAATGATACATTAAAGAAGCTCGGGCTGCATGAAGCAATACCTCTAGTTGAGAAAATACGTAGTAGGATAGAAGGAAACAACTAGGAATATACTCGGTGAACGGTTTATGAAACACTATTTTTGCCTCAGCTTCCAAGGTAACTTGGAGAATATTTTTGGTAAAGAAATATGTTTTGAACTAGAAGAATGTACTAGGATATCTTCTATCATAGAGAAAATACTAGTAGAGAAGAAAGCTGGTTTAAGCATTAATGACCTATTGTTAACAGTTAATGGGCGAAATATAAGTCTAGACGAAGACACGTGTAGTGTTAGTAGAGTTGAAGTCTATAGACTACTACAGGGTGGTTAGGAGGGGAAACTGTTCCCATAGCCTCTCATGAAAGTGTGCATTATTATACATATTAGTACTTCTTCATGCATTATTATTAAATACTAGCTGTTATTCCAGTAGCATTTAAACACTGAGAAACTAGAATAGATCACGTTTCCCCAGGGCAATGTATTGGTGTGAGGTGCTGTGAGCTGAAGGGTGCTTTGAGATGCGGTTCAGCGAGCTACCCGTTGAAGCGCGTCGGTACATATTGTATCACGCCCTCGTCTCCCCGGTATTGATTATATGGTATGCTCTACCATTCTACTTGTTGAAGACAGGTTATAGTGTTTTAGAAGTAGGCTTAATATTCACTATAGCTCAACTACTTGGAGTACCAGTTACTCTATGGCTTGGAAGAGTTTTCACGAGAGTAGATATG
>CAZWTS010000163.1:0-9380 GCA_964637085.1 uncultured Desulfurococcales archaeon
CAGTTATTCGCTATAATTGACGGATACATTCCCGATAAGCCCAATGTACTAAGCGTATTATTCAAAGAACACGAAGGTAGCGCTCTCGTAGGAGCACTCGCGGGCATGGTGGCCCATTACTACAAGTGCCCAGCAGTTGGAGTAGTACTTGGAATGGAGATACCAGTACTATACAAGTTCGAAGCCGGATACTACTGGGGTATAAGATACGGTGAGGAAGTATATAAACAACACACAGGCGAGCAGATAACACCACTAAACATTCTCTGGACCTATACTGGAGCATTCAACGACCCAGCGAAAGGTAAGACTGCTACTGAAGCACAATTAGCACAGGGAGCATGTGTAGTATACAATGTTGCAGGTGCAACTGGTCTAGGAATATTCGAAGCAGTAGAGGAAGCAGCTAAAGCTGAAGGAAGAGACATGGGCCCACCCTTCGCTATAGGCGTCGACAGCGACCAAGACTGGATTAAACCAGGATTCATAATCGCGAGCATGGAGAAGCGTGTAGACGTAGGTGTCTACACGGCGGTAGAGAGAGCGCTACTATACTATGCTGGTAAGATAGACAAGTTTGGAGGAATACTAGAACTAGGACTCAAGGAGGGCGGTGTAGCAATAAGTAAAATCGAGGATCTAGAAACATTCCTAGCAATAGCAGAGCAGGCTGGTAAACAAGTAAACAAGACAGAAATCATAGAGAAAGTAAAGAAGATGAGAGAACAAATACCACAATGGATCTGGGAAGAAGTAGACAAGCTAGCAGAGACCTTAAAGACGAACCCCGACGTAGAAGTAATGGGTCTCAAGTTCTCGCAAATAGAGCAAATGATACCATTAGATGCTAACGAGATAAAGCAGATTAGAGAACAGCTAGGCGTACCCACTGGTTAGCTGATGATTTTTCCTCTACTAGAAACAATATTATCTTAAACCATTATATTTTTTAACTAATGACAAACTTTTCTAAGAGTAAGCCTCAGTGAGTATTAGAGGCTATTTACCTTGAGCGACGTTATTGTATTAATGAAGGATATAGTGAAAGTATACCCGGATGGAACAGTTGCTCTCCGTGGGGTAGACTTTGAGGTTAGGAAAGGGGAAATACATGGTCTACTCGGTGAAAATGGTGCTGGAAAGACAACTCTAATGAAAATCTTATCTGGTCTCCTTAAACCGACAAGTGGAGAAATATATATTGCTGGGAAAAAAGTACACTTCAAAAGCGCTTCAGAAGCATTAAAACATGGTATAGGAATGGTTCACCAACACTTAGCACTAGTACCAGCTTTCACAGCATACGAAAACATAGTCCTAGGTCTTCCTAGCCGAGAGGCTAGTAGAGAAAAAATAGAGAAGCTAATGGAGGAGACGGGGTTAAAAGTACCTCTAGACGCTCCAATAGAAGACCTACCTTTTGGTGTTCGTCAACGTGTTGAGATAATAAAAATGCTTTATCGTAATGTCGACATACTAATACTTGATGAGCCCACAACTAATCTAACACCTATTGAAACAAAAGAATTATTCCATACATTAAAGGAGTTGAAGAAGAGAGGTAAAACAATAATATTCATTACACATAAGCTAAGGGAAGTTCTCGAAGTAACTGATAGAATTACAGTTCTGCGAAGGGGTAGAGTTGTCGGTAGAGTTGAAACTGTTAAGGCGACGCCGGAAATGCTTGCTAAAATGATGGTTGGCCGAGAAGTAGTCATGAAGATAGAAAAGAAGCCCGCAAAGCCGGGTGAGCCCGTTCTCATAGTAAAGGATCTATGGGTTAGAAATGATATTGGTGAATGGGCGGTAAAAGGCTTATCCTTTGCGGTATATTCTGGTGAAATATTCGGTATAGCTGGAGTCGAAGGTAATGGCCAGACAGAGCTCGTTGAAGCGATAACTGGGTTGCGACGAGTAGAGAAGGGTCAAGTAATACTAATGGGTAAGGATGTTACAAATAAGTCTCCGAGCGAGCTCTACCGTCTCGGTTTAAGCCACATACCCGAAGACCGTCATAAGCTAGGACTGGTTCTCGACATGACTATATCAGAGAATAGTATTCTAGGAATACATAGACTTAAGAAATTCCTAGGCAAGTTAATGAACCTTAAATGGGGTGTAATAGATAAACATGCACGCGAGATAATTAAGAGGTTCGAAATAGTTGCTCCTGGAACAAGAGCACCAGCTAGAAGCTTAAGTGGCGGTAATCAACAGAAACTCGTTGTTGGGAGAGAACTAAGTAAATCACCACTAGTAATAGTAGCGGCTCAGCCAACTAGAGGCCTTGATGTAGCTGCTACGGAATACATACGTAAACTATTAATCAAGATGAGAGATGAGGGCAAAGCCGTTCTCCTCGTATCAGCCGACTTAGACGAAATACTACAACTAAGCGACCGCATGGCAGTAATGTATGAGGGAGAATTCATGGGTATAGCTAAACCTGAGGAATTAACAGAAGAGAGAATAGGTTTAATGATGGGAGGATACAAAATGGAGCAAATATCTACTCAAACGAAACCACAGCCATCAACAGCTAGTTAGAATTCCATGAAGCTAAGAGAGGTGTAAAAATGCCTAGCTCACAGTTCTGGATAATCTTTAAAGAAAAACTTGAACGTGTAGTAGAGATTGTTATAGCAATAATTGTGGGATTCATTATAGCTGGTATAATGATGTGGCTTGGTGGCTATGATCCGTTAGCCGCATATGTAGCAATGTTTGAGTATTCATTCTCTCTAACAGACCCCTACTATATCGCTATGACCCTCAGTTTCGCAGCACCAATAATGCTAACAGCAATTACGTTCGCTGTTGGCGTTAGAGCGGGCTTATTCAATATTGGTGCAGAAGGACAACTCTACATGGGTGCTCTTGGAGCAATAATAGTCGCGTCATGGAGCTTACCCGGGCCTCTTTATCTTCCTCTAGCAATAATAGTTGGCTCACTCATGGGGGCTGCTTGGGGCCTGATAGCCGGAGTCCTAAAAGTATATCGTGGTGTAAACGAGGTAGTATCAACTATAATGTTGAACTGGATAGCCTTCTGGATAGTAGAATATGCAAGGGTATACGTATACCCTAATCCTATAGACGCTTCAAAAACAATTAGTATGCCACCTGAGGGAAGACTACCAATACTGATAAAGGGTACTGAGCTTTCAGCATCCTTTATAGTATCAATAATATTTGTTGGAATAGCCTTCTACCTACTATGGTACATGGTTCTAGGATATGAGATAAGAGCAACAGGTCTCAACCCCTCAGCGGCAAGATATGGCGGAATAAACCCAAAGAAGACAATGCTGTGGGCTTTCATCATAGGAGGTATTGCAGCTGGTTTAGCTGGTGTATGTGAAATAGCTGGAAGACCTCCAAGTTATGCCATAACGACTGGCCTTTCAAACTTAATGGGTCTAGGATTCGATGGTATAACGGTATCGTTAATAGGTGCTAATCATCCATTAGGAATAATACCAGCAGCAATATTTATCGGAGCCCTATCTTCAGGGGCTCGTGGTATGCAAATAGTAACTAATGTACCATTAGAGATGGTTAAAGCCGTTCAAGGAATAATAATTATCGCTCTAGCCGTTCCCGGAATAGTTAGGCTCATTAGATCAAAAATTGTTAGGAGGGAGGTAAAAGTTGTTTGACCTTACCATGATACTTGACATAATACGTGGAACAACTTACGCAATGACACCATTAATCCTAGCAGCTGTTGGAGAAATATTCAATGAACGCGCAGGTATAGTGAATATAGGTTTAGAAGGAATAATGCTAATATCGGGTTTCATGGCTGTTGTAGCAGCTGAGATGACATTAAACCCCATTATTGGAGTATTAGCTGGCGTAGCTATTGGTGCTTTCATAGGATTAATCCACGGCTATATTACCGCGTACTTGAAGGGAGACCACATTATTAGTGGTCTAGGTATAAACCTCTTCGCTCTAGGAGCAGTAGCATTCGGTATAGAAGCAGTATGGGGTGTAAGAGGCTATCACACACCACCTGATGCAGCAAAAGTACCGGATATCCCAGTACTCGAGATAAGCCCTATATTCATTGCAATGATATTGATAACTATTGGAACCCACTACCTACTATACCGTACTAGTATAGGCCTAAAGGTTAGAGCAGTAGGAGAAAACCCGGAAGCCGCCGATGTAGTAGGCGTAAATGTTGAAAGAATACAATTACTAGCAACAATCTACGGTGCAGCACTAACTGGCCTCGCTGGAGCATTCCTAAGCATAGACTGGCTAACAGCTATAACTAAAGAATTACCAGCCGGTAGAGGGTTTATTGCTTTAGCACTAGTAAACTTTGCTAACTGGAGCCCACTTCTAGCACTCGGTGGCGGTTTACTGTTCGGTTTCTTCTGGACTCTCGGAGAATGGATAAAGAATATGGCGGCTATAAAAGCAGTAATACCAGTCACCCTAATGAATACGATACCTTATATTGCTACGCTAGCAGTTGTAGCTGGATTGATAGGGAAATCGAGACCACCGAGATATGTTGGTAGACCATATAAGAGAGAATAATGATAATAATTCTTATTTTTATGGAAAAATCTATTAAAAAATATTTTATTTTTTAATATAAAGTATAGTTCGAGCTATATTTTTATATGCGTGGGCAAAATATATTATACAAGAATTGTTTTAGAAAAAGGTGTTCTTAATATGAGGTTCTCTAAGGCTCTTTCGAAGAACGCTACAATAGCCATAATAGCCATTATCATTATTATAATAATTGCTGTAGCAGCATATTATGCAACACAAAAGCCAACACCAACTACAACAACTACTACGAGTTCTCCTACGACCACGGCCAAGCAAACCTATACCATAAAAATCTATACTGGGGGAACTGGAGGAACCTATTACCCCTTAGGCACTAAACTAGCAGAATTATTGAATAAGTATAGTGATGGTCTAATACAAGCGACTGCAGTAACAAGCGGTGCTAGTGTTGCAAACGCTCAAGCTCTTGCAGCTGGTGATGCACAGGTAATATTCATACAGAACGATATAGCATACTATGCGTACAAAGGCTTATACATGTTCAAGGACAATCCAGTAGAAAACATTAGAGGCATTGCAACACTATATCCAGAAACAATACAGATAGTAGTAAGAGCTGATAGCGGTATAAAAACACTTGACGATCTAGCCGGAAAGAAGGTAGCAATAGGAGCTCAGGGTAGTGGTACAGCCGTAAACGCAGAACAAATACTAAAGGCTGCTGGGCTATGGGATAAAATAACACCAGTATACGCGGACTTCAAACAGGCGGCACAACAGTTAAAGCTGGGTCAAGTTGATGCTGCTTTCCTAACAGCTGGTACACCTACAAGCGCTGTAGTCGAGTTAGCAGCAACAACACCAGTAAACCTAGTAGAGATACCAGACGAAATACTCAACAAACTCCACGAGCAGGGATACAAGTTCTATGTGCGTGTAGTTGTTCCAAAAGACACTTATAATGGTATGACAAGCGACGTAAAGACTCTTGCAGTAAAAGCAATGCTTGCATGCGATAAGAACTTACCCGATGAAGTAGTATATACCATTACAAAGATATTATTTGAGCACTTAGATGAACTAAAACAAGCACACAAGAAGGCTGAAATGATAAGTCTCGATAAAGCACTAGACGGTATGAGCATACCCCTACACCCAGGCGCGGAGAAATACTATAAGGAGAAAGGTATAACTGGGTAAACTTCTACTATGAGATGAAGCGAGTTGAGAAAACAATTTATTTTTTTATTTATCTTCTTTATTCTGCTCTTATGTCTTATTACTTATAGAGTATTTGTATCATCTAATAGAAGCAGTTACTGTATGATTGTGGTAAACATAAATAATGAGACTGTAATCTCTTTTCCAGATAATATATCAATAAAGTACGAGTTCATACATAGCAGTGAGAGAACTCCGTGGATAGAAATATGGAGCGTCAATGAAACTGGTTTTTATGTTAGGAAGATATGTTGGAGAAGTGGCGGAGCTGGGCATCCATCTAATCCTGAAGACTTTAACAGTAATGTTAGTATAACTGTTGAAGACGACTACTATTGTGCTCTCGGAGTTGACAGATATATTGGTAGGAAAGTAGTAATAGACTTGGGACATGCAATTAATGCAAGTATAGAAATAGGAAACAAAGTTATTAAAGCGTCTAAAGAGAACACCCACTACATGGTTGTAATGGAAATACATTGCAAGAATACTTACAGCTCGTTAGACTACACCGATTACGTATTTATTCCACGAGATAAACATATTGTTACCAGGTTCCTATCTTCTTCTTTTGAGTTCGGTTCGTAGGTGGTCTAGTCATGGAGTCTACGTCCCGGGAAGCGGTGAGGGAACTCGAAAAAATAGAAGTTGGGAGAGCAAGAACTGGTTGGGCTGCAAAAATAGTCTTGATTCTCGGAATAATATTAACTGTTATAGAGATAGGCTATGTTATGAACTATAATTTTCTACTCTATAACATGTTTAAACGTATAGGAATAGATATAGAATTTCTAAGATATGTCCCAAGTACTCAACAGAATATGGCGCTCGTATTAGGCATAGTTTATATGCTTGCCTTTATACTCTACCCTATATCGAAGAAGAGAAGCGGGGAACACGTACCCTGGTATGATTGGGTTCTCGCTGTTATAGCCTCTATGGGGCCCTTCTACATATTCTATTATTTCCCTAAAATAGCCGTAATAGGTTATCCCGAGGCCACTCTAATAAACATATTCTTTGCCACTATAACAATAATATTCCTAATAGAAGCAACACGTCGTGTCCTCGGAGTAGTCTTACCAGCAATAGTAGTTGTATTCATCTTCTATGCTTTCTGGAGCGCAGACTTCAATTTGAGACCAGTTATAAATCACTTATACTTTGAAGCCGAGGGAGTATTCTCTATACCACTACTAGTAATGGTAACCTACGTCTTCGCATTTCTATTCTTCGGCTCTTTCCTTGAAAGAGTAGGTGTAGGGCAATATATAACTGACCTCATGATATCTATTTTCGGCCGGAGACCTGGAGGGCCAGCTAAATCGGCTGTAATAAGTAGTGCCTTAATGGGAACGGTTAGTGGTAGTAGTGTAGCCAACGTCTTAACTACTGGTACATTCACAATACCATTAATGAAGCGTGCTGGATTTCCACCGGAAGTAGCTGGAGCAGTAGAACCAGCCGCTAGTACTGGGGGGCAACTAATGCCCCCGATAATGGGTGCAGCCGCTTTCGTTATGGCGCAATTCCTTGGTAGACCATATAGGGAGATCATTATAGCGGCAGTTATACCAGCGATCCTATACTTTACCAGTATTTACATATTCATCGACCGCGAGACTAAGAGGCTAGGTCTAGCTGGTTTACCGAAGGAAATGCTCCCACCGTTATCGAAGCTTATTAGGAAAATATACTTGCTTGCACCAATAGGAGTCATAACTTACGTATTATTAATCGGTATAGATCCACAATATGCAGTGATGGCGAGTATTAGTAGCGCTTTCCTAGCGGCAATCTATGCTAACGAGTCACTACGAGTAAAAGACAAGTTGCTTTTAACGGGTCTCCTAGCACTATTAAGCCTTGTGCCATGGGCTGCTGGAGTAACAGTTGGTAGCATAGAGCAACAATTAGCTCAATGCCTCTACTTTGGAAGTATTCTAACGTTAATAATTGTGGCACTAGTCGGTTTACGTGTACGTGGTTTTGGGTGGCTTAAGAATGCTGTTGTAGGAAGCATTGATAGGACTGCTCGTGCAAGCGTAGGCGTATTCTTGGCAGCTGCTTCAGCTGGTATGATTCAGGGTGTTCTAACCTATACGGGTCTAGCAACAACATTAGGCTATAAGCTAGTAGAAATAGCTGCTGGTAATCTACTTCTCCTACTAGTATTTACAATGCTTATAAGCCTAATACTAGGTATGGGTGTACCAACAACTGCTAACTACATTATAACCTCAACTATAGCTGCACCAGCAATAGTATTAGCCGCGCCAACAATGGCGGCACAGCTTGGTTCAGCAGCACTACTATTAACAGCACACATGTTTGTCTTCTACTTCGGAATACTAGCAGACGTGACACCACCAGTAGCACTTGCAGCCTACGCTGGTGCAACCTTAGCTAGAAGCCACTTCTGGAAAACAGCATTGAATGCATCAAAATACGCATTAGCGGGGTACCTTATACCCTATATCTTTGTCCAGCACCCGGAAATGCTTATAGTAACTGTTAGTGAGTGGAATATGCAACACGTTATTAGTCTTGTAATAGGTGTTGCGGCGAGTATCATAACCATAACATTATTATCGTCAGCTCTTGTAGGCTGGTTAAACGGTAAACTACCACTTTGGATGAGAATTATCCTACTAGTATTAGGCTTAGCGTGTATAACAACTATAGTACCAGTACTAGTTGTAGGAGTACTAGTATACATAGGCTTCTACATGCTCCAATACATGCGTAGAAAAGGGTCCCCCGGTCCGTGAAAACCACATTATTTTTTCGGTACGCTTTCTCCGGTCATCCCCAATATCAGTTTCTAACTATAGCTTCTTTAGCTTATGGCCGCGTTCAGTAATGACCAGGTAGCCCTGCTGGGCTGGTGGTATATAGAGCCCTAATCCTCCAATATGGATTACTCTTGCTAGTTTGTTTTCCTCCATTTTACCGCTATGTCCGAGAACAAGCCAGTCCCAGGGACCTAAGCCTAGTTTTCTTCTAAGCTTGTCTTCTCGTTCTTGGTGACCATGTATAATATAATATGATGATGTAAGGGTGTCAACAACATAATATTCTGTAACAGTTACCTCCCTCTTAAATATAGGGTTTTGCTTTATGCATTTTGGAGCATTACTATCAATATCACCTACAACGTATACTATTTCAGCCCATGGTGCAGCCGCTCGGATAGCCTCAAGTGCGTCAAGTACGTGAGGGCATTCCTGATCTCTTTTACAATAAGTAGTATCGCCATTCAATACTATGGTTTCAGGTTCTTCCTTTCGGAAAACAACTGATAAAACCATACTGGCCCCAGGCCACGGGTACCATAAGTTACTTATCACTATAGTCTTCAACTAGTCTCCCCGTAACCCAGAATCTACTGGTATTCCTTCGCATAAGTCTCTATTGTTGTATTTCTCCGCTATTGTATTCAAGCGTCTTATTTAGTGTATCAATTAGGTATTGTAGCCGCTTATCGAGGCAGTCTCTTATGCATTTCCTCATACATTCGCCACGTTCTAGTCCCTCATATTCTCTACAATTATACCTACACTCGTTCATGCATGGTCTATCGTCTAGAAGTATTACGTAAACACGTGGTCTTCTACGGC
>CAZWTS010000164.1:0-7734 GCA_964637085.1 uncultured Desulfurococcales archaeon
ATTAATCCTCTCTAATAATTTTAAGTCTCTTCTAGGACTTATAATGATATTTATGTAACCGTCATATATTAGTGGCAACCCTATCTTTCTATCATTAACAGTTATCGTTAGCACACCGTATCCTCCACCTAATTTATTAACATCCAATGAAATAATAGCATCATTAATTCTAACGTTGTAACGTAATACTCCATGTTTGTTTCGAGGAATGTCAAGTACTTTACCCCATTCCTTTCTTTCTAAACGTATATTACAGTTATCATTATTTTCTATTGCTTTCTTATGCGCACTTACAATATAGGCTACAAGCTTCTCTATCATGTTATCCCCATAGTAGAAATTATTCTAATATCAGCGAGGCCTTTATTAACTTTACATAAAGCTAAGATTACGGTCTCCGTCAATACTAGTAAAGGGCTTATCTATGAATATGTTTAACATAAGCACCAGATATGAAAAAATACCAGTAAACGGTAAATTTAGGTTTCAATGTATACGCTGTAATCTATGCTGTGGTACAGGACCCAACGTTACCCTAACAGTCTTCGACGTTATAAGAATGGCAGAATTTTTAAACATACATTGGCGCACATTTCTCTATGATTACGCTAAAGTAATCGTTGGAGATATGATGGTGTTTATAGCATTAAGAGATAAGGGCAATGGCGAGTGTATCTTCATGGAATACGAAAACGGGCTGACTAAATGCCGTATATATCCTGCGAGGCCTATGAGGTGCCGTCTCTATCCCTTATATCTTGTCTCGCCAAGTGCAAAATATTTGCATCTCGATACCGAGTGTCCAGGTGTTGGAAAAGGAAACTATGTATCTGTACCCATACAACTTGTCAACAGGTATGCTTATGAAGTAAAATATCATTATAAGGAGATAATGCGACGCGTACTTGATGAGGGCCAAACTCCTTTAGAAGCATTAGAAACTGTATTAGAGAAACTATGGGATGAAGCTGAAAATGGCGCTGAATGGGCTAAGCCAGATTATTTGGAGAAACTCGGCTCAACATAAATATGGCTTCTTTTTAGTACTCTACTCAGTAATTATAGTAATTTGAAGTAATTGTTTCCAATAAAGTTTATGTATCAGAAAAACGAATAATATTATCCCTTACTACGTGTCGGAGGCCTAGCCATTGAGACTTATTGTAAAAAGAATAGAATTAGATGATAGGCCTCTAGCAATAATAAACCATCATGACGCTGTACAACTAGGTGTGCCGCAAAGTCGTAGAGTAAGAATTCTAAATAATAGTAGAGTAGTATACGCGGAAATACTCGTATCAAAGACTATTGTTAGCCAAGGATATGTAGGTCTAAATGAGCCAGCAATGAATTTACTGAGGGTAAAAGAAGGAGACACCGTTATCCTAAAAATGCCACCTAATCCGCGAAGCATACATGCGATACATAAACGATTACATGGGGAAAGATTGAGTGAAGACGAGATTCGCACCATCGTTGAAGATGTAGTCTCTGGTGCCATAGGAGAAGCAGAGATAGCCGCATTTTTATCTTCCCAAATACCTATACCATTAAGCAACGAAGAGCTAACAGAACTTATAAAAGCCATGGCATACGCAAGCGAAGTTATAGAATTCAATGAACCAGTATACGATGAGCATAGTATAGGTGGAGTACCCGGAAATAGTAAAGTAGCAATGCTAGCCGTACCCACAGTCGCATCAACGGGTATTTTAATACCTAAAACTAGTAGTAGAGCAATAACAAGTCCCGCTGGAACCGCCGATACAATGGAAGTGCTAGCACCAGTCGATTTGAGTCCAGAGGAAATTAGAGAGATAGCAAAGAAGGTTAGGGGAACCCTTGTCTGGGGTGGAGGATTAAACATAGCTATAGCCGATGATATCTTCATAGAGGTTGAAAGAAAAATAATGATTGATCCATTGAGTCAAATGATTGCTAGCATACTGTCAAAGAAACTAGCTATGAGCGTAAATGGATTAGTAATAGACATACCAGTAGGTAAGGGTGCGAAAGTCCAAGACTATGCCACTGCTGATAAAATAGCTGGATTATTCATAAACCAATGTGGTAGGCTGGGTATAACGGTAAAAGTAGCATTAACTTTTGGAGGAGAACCAATAGGGAAGACCGTAGGACCCGCTCTTGAAGCAAGAGAGGCTCTCCAAACACTAATGAAGGGAAAAGGTACCCATAGTCTTGTCGATAAGGCAACCAACATAGCTGGTCTAGTCTTAGAACTCGCGGGAAAAGCCGAAAAAGGACAAGGCGAGGCGCTAGCTCGCGAACTACTATCTAGCGGTAAATCATATACCAAAATGAAAGAAATCATTGAAGCCCAAGGTGGAAATCCCAATGTAAAACCCGAAGATATACCGATAGGAGACAAAACCTATACTATTACATCCCCTCTAGAGGGAGCTGTTACACACATAGACAATGTCGCGATAAGTATTATAGCACGGACAGCTGGCGCTCCATTCGATAAAGGAGCTGGTATATACTTCCATGCAAAACTAGGATATAGGGTTAGGAGAGGAGATCCCCTCTTCACGATATACGCGTCAACGGAGAAAAAACTAGATGATGCATTAAAAATGGTTGAACGATATAAACCAGTAATGGTTGAAGGAATGCTTATAAAAGCACTACCATAAGGTATACGATTAGATGAAGAAGCTAGACGACGCTGAAACGTGATGAAGAGTGGAAGGACTGAAAAACAATTATTCTCTTTTTATTCTTTTATTGTATTTGTTCAAGAATCTTATCCCATAATATTTGGCCCTAGAATTTATTATCAGATTCGCCCTCGTCTCTTCATCTCTGAAGGATTATTTTTCTGATGCGTCACCATTCATCATCCAACGGATAAACTTATCAACTATCAGTTAATTATTGTTTAAAAATATGATGGGTTATTTGGTTTAGAACAAAGTTACTCTAGTTTTTCCTTTGCTCTCTCGAGGAATTCGTCTATCATATCCTTTATTGACGGCCCATCTATTATTTTAAGTTCATAACTTACCCGTACGACTGGCTTATTTATCTTTATTAACTTTGATATATCAGCTGGCGTTCCTAAGACTACTACATCTGCATCTATAGAATTCAATGTTTGCTCTAGGTCCCTTAGCTGATCGGGAGCGTAACCAGTACTTGGTACCACAGGCCCCATGTGCGGGTATTCTTCATACATCTTCTTTATTATACCTACAGCTTTACTCTTCGGGTCAACTACCTCAGCTCCATACTTCTTAGCAGCCACATATCCCGCCGCATAGGGTAAGCCTCCGTGAGTAACAGTTGGAGAATCCTCAACTACTATTGCACGTTTACCTTTAAGCAGTTCTGGTTTATCTACTGTAACCTCCATATCAGCTAATACTATCTTGGCCCTCGGATTGACTTCTAATGTATTCTTCTTTACTGTTTCTACGTCTTCTTGTCTCGCTTGGCTAATCTTGGTTATTATTACAACATCAGCTAACCTTAGATTTACTTCACCGGGAAAACTACCTATTTCGTGACCAGGTCTCATAGCATCGGCAACTGTTATCATGTAGTCTGGTTTAAAGAAGGGCCAGTCATTATTTCCTCCATCCCAATGTATTACATCAGCCTCTTTTTCTACTTCTACTAGTATCTTATTGTAGTCCACTCCAGCGTAGACTACAACACCCATTGAAAGGTATGGCTCGTATTCTTCGCGTTCCTCTATTGTTAACTCATATTTATCAAAATCCTCAGGCTTCTCGAATCTCTCTACCGCAGCTTTTACTAGATCCCGGGCATATGCCATTGGATGACGTACTACTACAGTTTTGAGTCCACGTGAAGCTAGTTCTCTTACAACGGCACGACTTACCGTACTCTTACCAGCTCCTGTTCTAACAGCTGTAACCGCTATAACTGGTTTAGACGATGGTAGCATAGTCTCTCTAGGTCCTAGTATCTTGAAATCCGCTCCTGAAGCAAGTACCCGTGAAAGTATACGGCCTACATGATCATAGAGGAGATCGCTGTAGGATAATATTACCTCATCTACTGCATGGTCCTTTACGAGCTTCTCTAGTTCTCCCTCAGATATTATCGGTATGCCATCCGGGTATAGAGAACCCGCCAGTTCTGGAGGATATCGTCTACCAGTTATTCCAGGTATTTGTGTTGCTGTGAATGCTATAACACGATATTCTGGGTTATTACGAAACACTACGTTAAAATTATGGAAGTCTCTGCCTCCAGCACCCATTATTATAACTCTTTTTGGTCTCGGCATGGTAGAACCACACCACGTATAACCTTTTAACGTCTACCTAAAAATAGTTAAGCTTTTACATAAAATGATTCTATAAATACTCTACAAATCCAAAAATAGGTGTAGGGAAAGAGTTTACTGGTAGGAAAACTATGGACGATAATATGCTAGAAGTCGCCGATAGCAGTGAATTACTGAAGAAGCTAGGCTATGAAATAATAGTAACTGAAGATTCTGAAAGAAGACCCTCAACTACGAATGTATTCTTTAAGGATGTTCTTCCAGAATTAGAGAAAGGTAGAGGAAGGAGTCGTGATCTCGCCTATAAGAAACTATACAAGCACCAATACGAGACATACGACTTCTTAAATAAGGGATACAATATCATTTTAACAGCTAAGACTGGCTCCGGGAAAACAGAGGCTTGGGCACTTTATTCTCTTAAGAGGAAAGTAAAAACATTATCCATATACCCCACGCTAGCTCTCAGTAGTGATCAAATATCTAGGCTAGAAGACTATTATGAAGCTCTAGGACTAGTCGATCGATTAGTAAAAATAGATAGACCAACAATTATTGAAGAAGGAGAAAAATCTCTCAGAAAAAGAGTTCGTGAAGCTTTACTAGTCATATCTAATCCGGCCTTCGTAATGGCCGATATTAAACGTATAGCGTTAGAAGCACGTGGAGGAAGGAGCGCCTTTCTAACCAACTTTATCGAAGACCTTGGATTAATAGTTCTTGACGAAATAGATTTTTATGATAGTAGAAGTGCTGGATTACTACTAGCTCTAGTTGAGATAATAGCAAAGTACATAGCTAAAACTCCTCCGCAAGTAGTGATACTAACTGCTACTCTCGCTAATCCTAGAGACATTGCACAATTCTTATCAAGAATTACTGGGAGGAAAACTGCTATTATAGAGGGGGAACCATTCCATCCCAAGAATAAAACCATTATTGTTCAAGCAAAAAATCTGAAAACCTTATGGGAGCTTGTTAAACAAAATAAATCCATAGTAGATGATGAATTAATACTTAAATACATTGAAGACTATGATCTCTTTAAGAAGCATTTATATGAAGTAATAGATTACTTAAAGGCAAAGAATGTAAAAATACCTCATCCTCATTTTGATGTATCCGAAATTCTTTCAGCGATAACCATGCAAAAAGAAGATGGTATAACATTAGTTTTTACTCAAAGTATAAAACAAGCAGATAAACTATATAGGGAATTAAAAAGTAAACTTGGGCCAATTGCCGAGGACCTCATCGGGGTTCATCACCACCTAGTTTCAAAGGAGAGAAGAAGGGTTTTAGAAGAACGTGCTAGGAGAGGAGAAATAAAAACAATTATAACTGTTAGAACCCTAGCTCAAGGAATAGACTTAGGATATGTTACCAGAATAGTACATGTAGGGTTACCTGAAGATCTAAGATTATTTAAACAAAGAGAGGGGAGAAAAGGGAGAAGAACTAATATCCCGTTTACCGAGTCAATAATAATACCTGGCTCAAAATGGGATAGAAAACTACTAGAGCAGGGAATAGATGGATTAATAGAATGGATAAAACTACCTCTAGAGAACCTCTATGTAAACCCCGACAACGATTATATAGTTTTATTCAAGGGGCTATGGAAGATCTACGCTGGATTAAAACTAGATGAAAAAGAGTACAGATTACTAAAGAAAATGAACCTCATAAAGAAGACCCGTACATTATTCTCCGAAATATATCAGCCCACTAATACTGCTAAGAGAATATGGAGCAATCTAAACTTCTACGAATTTAGTCCCCCCTATGGAATACCACGGATTCTAGTTGAGAATTCTTCTAAGAAACCTCTTGAAGAGATTTCTCATCGTGACTTAGTAGAGAAGTTCCAAGCGGGATCCTTTGATTTAGGAAACGATGCAGTAGTAGTAAAAGTACTGGAAAGACTAGTTGTAGAGGAACCTCTTATAAGTGCCCTACGTAGACATAGCTTCCTTAGCCAAGCCGTTCAGCAGTATATGTACATTAAATACTATTGGGGCGAAGAACCAAATATTCTATCAGATATTAATGCTGGAAAAATATCATCAACCATAGAGTTGCTAGTTTCACCTCCTCGAAACGGATTTGGTAAAATAATATTAGAACCATATCAAGTTACATGGCGGGTGGAATCACGTAATCCACGCATCATTAGATCTAATGGAAGGGTTAGAACCACGTATAAATATGAAAGGATAATAGTTAACACGAATACACGTGGACTCTATGAAGACTATACTTACGGATATCTATACGAGCTAGAACCAGGAATAGATATGAACAGGGTAAAAATAGGTATTGCATCCCTTCTCGTTTTCTTAAGATTGCTCAACGAGTATAGGCTTCCTCTAAGAACACTAAGATATGTAATAGTGAACATGGGTACCATTAAATACTTTATACTATGGGAGGATAGCGCAGCTGGATTTCTACCGTCTATTAATTGGGATGATGTAGCAAAGAAAATAAATGCATTAAGTGAGCAAAGGATCTTCGAGCCCTTACTCTGGGCCGTTGACTATGATGCAGCTCAGTCATATATCATTGGGGGATATTCTTGGAACGATTTAATAAACATGGTCAAAGAGATATTACTGTACCTAAAAGGCACTAAAATAGTGTCACTAAAAGAACTAGGTTTCCTACAGGAAACTGTTGAAATAGAAAAACCCTCCCGGAGATTAGGAATACTAGCATTGGGTATTACCTCTGTAAGTATCGGTGACGAATACCATGCAGTCGTATCGTTTTTCGATGGCGACGAGCTTATACATATTCAAACCAATATAGATGGATCCGATAGCAGAGCTTCTATTTCATTAAAAATCAGTGAAATCTTAAACAAATATTACACCATAAATGAGGACTGGACCCTAGTATATTATGGTAATAGTGAAGAATTAGAAAAAATCATTAAAACTAATATTCTACTAAAATCATTCTTCAATGAACTAAGAGATAAGAATAAAGTAATAGATATTCTACAGGAGGTGAAAAAGCTCTCGAGACCTCAAAAACCTATTACCATAAGCGATTTAGCCGAAATATTCGGTATTTCAAGAAAAACCAGACTACTATACATTCTTAATGCTATAACAAGAAATCTCCGAAGAAGCAATGCTTCAAGTAAGAAGCAACTATATGAACTACTAAAAGAGTATTCCAATATAGTGGCTCGGGTAGCATATTTCACTTATCTTCTATTAAAGAAACTAGAGCAAAAGAAAGTGAGGAACATTAATACTTAATATCTTTTGGTTCTCGTTAGTATTAACATAATAGGAGAAATATGGAGCTGGTGCTCATTCATGCGGTTTAAGGGTAGCGTTATAATAGAGTTTAATAAAGAGTTACCGAAAGAGGTAATCGATAGACTGAACGAGATAATCGAGAAGCTTAATAAAGAAGTACTTGTTAAAGGAGTAAAAAAGATT
>CAZWTS010000165.1:0-3358 GCA_964637085.1 uncultured Desulfurococcales archaeon
CCACATGGGTAGGGGGAACACAACGGGTACAAATAGTAAATAAAGGTTTCTCACAATGAGCTATAATCTCTTCATAAAAAGTTTTTTGTAGTGGAGTAACAAAGAAGCTTTTATACGGAGAAAAACTACACTGCTTCTGTAAGAATATTATGTATTCAGAAGGGTAGGAAGAATAACATGTCCTTAGGTCAAATGTACCTCTCAAGGAATGAACTCATCGCTAGGCTCGTAGGATATAGTTCAAGATCGACTCCCATGTTTACGGGATTATTGAAGATTACTCTCTCAGGATATTCTAATTCGAAGTATAACCTAGGACTTATAAGAGGAGCAATAGTTTACGCCGAAGGTAAGCGTGAGGATGTATCGCTCTATGGTGGATCAGCATTACGTAGCCTACTAGAAGAGTTATCTAATCCTAGTGTAACGGGTAGAGTAGATTTTATTGAGATGATGCGATACGAAGTAGAAACAAAGATTACTGGAAATCCGTTAATAGCCCTCGAACTACCAGTATATTTTGGTGACTTAGTAACACTAATACCAGGGTACCAGGCTATAGGAGAACAAGTACCACCAGTAAAAATAGCTGCACAAGAAGTAAAAAAGAAGGGTATCGGCATTATAAAAAAGATAAGAAAACGAACGCGTAAAGTAAAGGTGAGATTTATATCGAATCGTGAACTTGCCGAGAAGTATAGCGAACTACTCAGTAGTTATTATGAGCACTTATTAAGGAAAACCAAGAATATAGGAATTCTGACAGCAGCAACTATTACGGATCTACTAGAACTACTCAGTAAGTACGGTAAACAGAGACAAGCATTGCTTGCGAGAATAACTACGAGTGATGAAACCGTTAATTGTCTCGCTGTTCTAATCGATGATAGAATAGCGGGAATATATTGTGATAACATGGGTATAACCATAACTAATCGCAAGGCGATAGAGTTTCTTGTAAGACAGAAGACTGGCTATACTGTTGAGCTAAGGCAAATAATCCTAAATAATCTGTATAGCGAAACAAAGGAGAAAATACTCTATGCTTTAGATGAGCTCCGGGGCTATTATACTGGTTTAATAGAGTTCGGGGAAAATAGGGTAAAATACTATTTAACAATAACAAATAACAGGATAATAAGAATTTCAGGCTATATCTATAGTAAAAATGATAAGAGAAATATAAACAAGATATTAGCGTTACATATATTGCCCTATATTCTAGCGTCTGATAAAAGTATTCTCTCACCAATTGATAGAGAAAAAATAGAGCCTTCATGGATCAGGATCAATGAAGATGAATGGAGATTCTCCCTAAGCATGGCTAAACGATTAATAGAAAACTATGTATTGTAAACCCTAATTAAAGAGAGAGTTTAGTGTCCCCCAAAAATCTTCTTTAATCTCCCAAATAATCCTTCTGCCCTACTCTCTATTTCTTTTTCTGCCTCTTCCTTCCTTATTAAACCTAATCCCAAGAGTATATAGGTGCTTCTTACGGGCGATATCATGTAGTCTATGCTATCAGATACTAGTTTCTTAAATAAATCGACTAGAGCGGCACGTCCATATAGCTCTATGTTTTCAGAATTTTCGTCTACTTTAAAGGCTGAAACAATAGACCCTTTATGGGCTATTACATAGTATAGTTTTCCCGCTGTAGCCGTACCGAGTTTTAGTGGTTCGTCTCTATCTTTCGATAAATCTATTAGCTTCTCGAATACTATATCAATACGCTCTCTTCCATGACTTAGAACTTCCTTTGTCTCTATCAGCGAAATCAGGAGTCTTTCAACCTCGCTTAAGAGAGACTTACTAAACTCCTCAATTCTATCACTTAATGGTAGCTTAGATAATACTTCCTCAGGAGAAGGTCCAACAGGTTTAGGTGGGACAAGTTCTTCAGCCCTTACTTGAGGATGTGCAGCAGTTTTTATTTCCTCTACTTTTTCCTCAACAATGGGTTGACTCGTTACTGGTTTCTCAACAAGGGGTGTTTTTGTCTCCGGCACTGCTGTACCAGTAGATGGTATAGCTTCTATAACTACTGGTTTTTCCCTAACATTTACTACTAAGCCCTCAAGAACTTCTTCGTCTAAACCTATTTCTTCTAATACCTTCTTTTTCGCTTCCTCTTGTTCCTTTTTCTCAATCCTTCTACTCTTAACTGTTACGGTTTTCTTCGTTTCCTTCTCGGGTTCACGTGTCTTCTCTTTTACTACATCATATCTTCTCTCAAATGGTTTTGACTGTTCGTATTCAGTTCTTCTAGCATATTGCTGAAAGGTTGTCCCCTTCTCCTCCTCTCTTCTCGGAGGAGGTGTAGTAGTCGTCTCACGTTGTTGTTCTAATTCCTTTTTTCTCATTAGTTGACGTAAACGTAACTCTATTCTATCTATATATAGGTCTAGGCTTGTAGGTGCAGATAATTTTGAATTCGGGTTAAATTCTAAATCTAAATCGACACCTTCCTTATTTAATTCAATTATTTCAAGAAATCCTGTACCATCTAAAAGAGCTGAAACTATAGTATTAAGCGCTAATCCACCATCTACATTATTGTAGCCTTCAACACCAGCTGCAACTATTCTACCATTAAGAACCTCTATAACTAACTCTAACTCACCCTTACTTGTCCTTAGTATACCCTGTATTCTACCAGTAAAGTTTCTGTCAATACTATTTCTTAACTCCTTTATGAACGCCTCCTTATCGTCTGTTATCCTAATAAACTTCTTGGTTACACCCTTAGCTACTGGCTTCAATTCTCCCACTCCTTATCTACTATACATCACGTAGCCTTTTATGTATACTACAAAAACCTAGTAATGCAAACTAAGGTAAAACTATTACTTCAAACAGTTTTTGGGGTATAAAAATATTTATTTATTACTAGCCAAAGCTTGTGAGGGATAATAGTGTTGTTTTAAAAAGTGTTGGAAAAACTAATGTTATATTGCCGCTCTTAACCTCTCTCTCTGCTTCTTAATCTCGTTTCTTATCATACCTAGCATTGCTCCGCGCTCAGCTACTACAGCTAGTACATTTTCACCCATGGTGCCTATCATTATGATGCCATTTGTGTATTCTACGCTTGTTATATCCGTGTTGCCTAGACCGAAGTCCTTGCCTAGTCTATCGGTTGCATTTACTATCTGCATTACTGCTACAGCAATATCCTCTGGGTTTAGGTCTCTTCTTGGAATTACTGCATCAAGTACTAGACCGTCGCGTGATACTACTATTGCTGCTCTTACACCTTCTACACGTGTGATTTCTCCTAGGATTCTTCTTGCTATCTCGGACATATATAATCACCCAGAGTTTACAATTCTTTGTTTTACCGCGTTATCTTATA
>CAZWTS010000166.1:0-19974 GCA_964637085.1 uncultured Desulfurococcales archaeon
AACGCTATAGTAAATAATAATGGCGAGGTTCTATTAGTTAGAAGGCGGATAAGCAGACATGACCCTTGGTCTGGTGATATAGCATTACCTGGAGGTAGGATAAGAGCTGGTGAAAACCCGGTATCTGCGGGTCTCCGAGAGACTTTGGAGGAAACAGGTATAGAACCCGAGGATCTCTACGTTTATGGTATAGTTGGATTGGAATACCCGCGTAATACTCCTTGGCTAAAAACAGCCATAATGGTCTCTAAGCCTCGTAGAAGCTTATCAATAAGTCCTGGGGACGAAGTTGAAGAAGTCTTCTGGTTTAATCCTAGGAAAACTAATTGTCTCAAACTATTAGTTAAAAATGATAGGCTAGTACTAGGTTATGAGTTCTCTGGTAGGGTTATATGGGGTATGACTTGGAGGATTCTACGTAAACTCATAGTTAGAGGATTCATATAGTGCTATAGTTACTAGTATATCTTGGTGTGGTGTTTACTGGGTCTTGGAGGAATATGTGTGTACTAACAATAAGCTAGTAGAAGGTGGTGATGGGAGAGCAGGGTTTACAGTAAGACTTGTAAAGGAGCGCGGTGAGTGGGTAAGGGTATCTAAGCTAAAGTATAAGAAGCTAATATTGAGCATTGGTGATGATAAAGAAATACTATACCTATCTCATTTTCTCGGCTCTCAGTTCGGGGTAATAGTTGATAAGAGGGAAGGATCAATATTATTGTATTCTTCGAAAAATCTTGTATCTAGAAACTTTCTTGAAACAATTAAATGCGAGTATTTAGAAGACTTTATGTATGAGTTACTGCACTACTTACTAAGCCTTATATCTGATAGAATTGAGGAGATAGACTCTGAACTAGATAGGATTGAAGAAGACCTTGCTAAGGAGATAGTTGTTGATACTAAAAAATTCCTAAAGATACAGCATAAGCTAAGACTTGTTAGAAGAACTATGAGAAGTCTCTCACACATTGTTTTTAAAGCAAAGGGATTGAAGGGTGTTTTAGCAAATATTCTACGAGAACTAGAAGACGATATAGTATTACTTGAAGACTATTTAACTCAAAGTTATGAGAGACTAAATACTATGTTAGGATTGCTCCACGATGTTGACTCTAATAAGTTAAACAAGCTAGTAGCCAAGTTAACTATGGTTTCAATGATATTCTTACCGCTCACGTTAATAGCGAGTATCTATGGTATGAATTTTAAATATATGCCCGAACTCTATCACCCTTACGGATACTTTATAACGCTTGGCGTTATGGTGGCTATAGCTATAGGTATGCTAGTATACTTTAAAAAGAGGCAATGGATATAGTTGTCGGGGAGTAATGATAGTAGCAGCTCGTAGAATAATAGAAGAATACGCTTTACTAATAACGAGTGGTGCCGTATTAGAAGTAGCAGCATACCCTAAACCCGGCAATGTTCATAGGCTAAGAGATTATAGTGATATATGGTTTGAAGACTTCCTTCTATCATCACATGTAATATTATTGAATAACTTGAAGGCCATTAAGAGGGGCTTGAGTAAAAATAGGGGTAAGTATAGTATAGGGGACTTAATCTATGATTCCCTAACAAGGTCTATGAGAATTCATGGTGGAGGAAATACCTGCCTAGGAATAGCGTTAATTCTGCACCCATTAGCATTCGCTCTCGGCGTACTACTGGGTAAAGGATGGATTATTACTAGTGAGAGAATAGCTAGAGAGGTACCTAGCGTATTGAGAGAATACACTACTCCTTATGATACTATTATGTTTTATAGAGCTGTAAGAAAAGCTAATCCATCCTATATTAGGGAAACCGATGATACCGGGGAATATCCTAATGTATGGGATAGAAGATATCGGGAAAAAATAATAAAACGCAACATAAACCTATATGACGTATTATCGTATTCGTCTAGTAGAGATATAGTTGCTCGTGAAATAGTAGGAGGGTATAGAAATGTCCTAGAAGCTAAACGCTATCTAGAGCATCTTATAAATAATGGAACTCCATGGAACCTCGCGGTAGTAAGGACTTTTCTACGCCTTGGATCAATGATAGAAGATACAGTTGTATCAAGGACATTGGGTTATAGTAAGGCTAGAGAAGTGATGCAAATGTTATCCAAGCTCTCTAGTGAGATAAATGAACGAGCTAAGTTATTAAAAGAATTATATCATGTGGACGAATACTTTGCTAGTAAAGGAATAAGACTGGGAGCAATAGCTGATCTAGTCTCTGCAATGATTTCTCTCTACGCAATAGATAAGAAGAGAAATATAATTCACGGTAGGTAACGTAGGTAGCTGTCTATTTCCTATAGTCTTTCTCGGTCAGCCCTGGCCACTTAGCTCATCGAAATCGTCTAAAGGGTGTGTCTACATCATCCCCGTCAACATATTATTTAAGCGGTAGTTATTAAACATAAACTTTAGCAATAATTGAAAGCGGGTAGTTTACCTTAAAATATCTAAGTCTCCCAAAGACACGTAGGGTAAAATGAGGGCATGGTGATGGCGTTGGAGGAAATAAAGAACTGGTTACTACTCGCAAGATATAGTGAAATAGCATTAAAGGGTAAGAGTAGTAGAAGAAGAATGGAAAACCTACTAGTAAGAGCAATACGTGACGCGCTAAGATCTCACGGATTTCGCGGGAAGAAAATAGAAGTTCGTGAGGCCCGCATATGGGTTTACGGGTTTAGAGATGAAAAAGAGGCTTTGGAAGCAGGTAAACGTGTTGCAAGGGTAATGGGTTTAGTGAGTGTTTCACCAGTAAAGGGGTATTTACATAGCGGGCTCAATGATATAGTTAGAGCTGGTTTAGAGTTCTTTAAAGAAAGGGTTAAGGACAAGGTATTTGCCGTAAGAGCTAAGCGTGTAGGAGAACATGATTTTACAAGCAAGGATGTTGAAGCGAGACTCGGAGAGGCATTACTAGAAGCGGGTGCAAAAAGAGTAGATCTAGAAAACCCGGAGTACATAGCCTACGTCGAAGTTAGATGGGGAGAAGTCTATTTCTATGATAAAATTATCCGTGGACCAGGAGGCCTACCCATAGGAAGTGAGGGTAAAGTACTTGTCCTCTTCTCTGGTGGAATAGATTCACCAACTGCTACATGGCTTATGCTTAAACGTGGCTGCACCGTAGACTACGTATTCTTTAACATAGGTGGAGAACCACATGTTAAAAACATGCTACCAGTAGCTAAAGTCCTCGCAGACTACTGGAGCTATGGGTATGAGCCTAAACTCTACATAGTTGATGCCCGTCCACTAACATTATTATTGGCAGAAAAAGTACCAGAACACTTACGCGTAATAATATTAAGAAGACTTATGATGAAAATAGCATCTATGATAGCAGAGAAAGCCGGTGCAAAAGCTCTCGTAACTGGGGAAAGCTTGGGACAAGTGGCTTCACAAACACTACATAACATAGTAGTAATAGATAAGGCATCTCCAACAACCGTTCTAAGACCACTAATAGGATTCGATAAACAAGAAATAGTAGAAATAGCGAGGAATATTGGAACCTACGAGTACTCTATAAAACTACAAGAATACTGTGCAATGAATGTCCGCAAACCCGCAACGAGAGCGAATCTAAGAGAAGTAGAAAGGGTAGAGAAAGAATTAGGGGACATAAACAACATTATAAAATTACTAGTAGATAAGACTGAAGTAATAGATTTGAGAAAGCTTAACTTAAAAGTACAGGAACCTATGGGTACTAGTAGACAATTACACGAAATAATACTCTAAAAGACACCTGGGGGACAATATAATAGTCTTTGAAATCCTATCATAGACTATAAAAGAATAAATCCAAGAGAACTCATATAAATACTCTTCGAGATAATAGGAACAAGACTATACTTGCTATTGTTAGTACTACTCCTATAATGAGCCCTATAATCCACAAGTTACCTGTTCCTCCACCGAAACATATTGGTATAAAGAATATTATGATGCATCCACCAACACCAACACTAGTATTTCCAGTCGTAGATGGAGCACCACCTTGAATCGATGTTAATATCCCAGCGAATACGAGGATAAAACCTAATACTATTATAATGAACCCGATAACCCATAGCTTACTTAGAGGCGATTCCTCGTATGATGGTTTATAGTAGGTCGTCATGGTATACCCCTATAGGTTATTAATGGTGCAATAAATAATACTATTGTAAGTACTGTTAATATTATAGCCAGTACAAGGAGTAATACTGTTATGTTTCTATTAGTTCCAAAAACAATTGGTATAGGCCCAATTATAATTACTCCTCCTCCCTCAACTCTACTACTCCTACCAGCCGCTAATATTATTGATAACATTACTATTATGAACCCAATAAATATTAACATTATACCAATCGTTACGAGATCTAAGGCAACCATAGCGTTGGTCTCCTCTCTTCCTCTCCTCTAGGATTATATATCTGCACTAATAGTTTTCTATTTACGGCTTGTAAAAGGCAAACTTTTTATAATAAGAAAAAATAAGGAACGATTACAAGAAATAATGGTAGGAGAGTTGTCCCCACCGTGAATACGTATAGGTTTGTTTTAAATAATACTACTGTATATTGTAATAGTACTATAACCAGTATAGGCTATGAGTTATGAAAGTAACGAGATACGCTATAATACTATTAATTGTATCATTAGTAATTCTATCATCTATACCGTCAATGGGGGCCTCGAAGGCTAAGTGGACAATAATGGTTTATCTTGACGGTGATAATGATTTAGAAGCATATGCTCTCATAGACTTAAAAGAAATGGAGCATGTCGGGTCGACTAATGATGTAAATATAATTGTAATGATAGATAGATCGTCTGAAAACTACGAGTACGAATTAGAAGGATATATTGATGCTGGATCGTGGAGTGATACAAGAATATACTACGTCGTAAAAGATACGTCTCAACGCATAGGTTCTAAGCTAATTAAGTCTCTTGGAGAACTAGATATGGGTGATCCAAACACTTTAAGAGACTTCATAGAATTCGCTACAAGTAATTACCCAGCGGAACACTACATGCTCGTTATATGGGATCACGGATTATATCCCGGATTTGTAGCATTAGATCGTAGTCACGAAGACATGCTAACGGGGAGAGAAATAGGTGAAGCGTTAAGGGACTCTGGCGTGTATTTCGATATAGTAGCTTTTGATGCATGCCTAGTCTCATCGATTGAAATGGCATATGAGATAATGAATTATAGTGACTACATGATTGCCTCCGAGGAGGTGGAGCCAGCACCAGGATACCCGTACGAGGAAGTATTATCAGCTATAACATCTAATCCCTCAATGAGTCCCAAAGACTTTGCTGTAACAATAGTAAACGAATACTATAACTCCTTGGTGAACAATGAATACGGACCATATATTACGTTAGCAGCAATAGATTTACGCCAGATAAGAAATACTATATCATTATTTAAGGATTTTGTGTCAACAGCCCTGGACAATGTTGGAACATTAAGAGCCGCTAGAGAATACGTAGACTTCTTTGGAGGTGGAGTAGATCCTAGTGCAGGAGCCTCTCAAATAGACCTTGTATCATTTCTAAAACAAGTATCATCATATGGTGGAGCTATAGGAGAGAAGGCGAATAATCTAGCGGATGCTATAGACAATGCTATAGTAGAATTTAAGGCTGGCTATATGCATCAACAATCCCATGGCCTATCAATATATTTCCCGCTAAGATATAATAGAACAATATATGAATTATCTAGTAGCTTTGGAGAAGATACTGGTTGGAGTAAAGTTCTTGAAAGGGCAGTGAATGTTGAGGTAAACATTACTTCAACGCCTGGAGGCTCCTATACAGTTAATACAACAAATATAACGAGCGGATTGAATCTTACACAACAGTACCTTGAATTAGATATGGTTGGTACTGTAGACTTTGATGGCGATAGATCAGAGGAGCTAGTAATAATAGCTGATGGATACGGTGATCAACTATATATTATCCTAATGATACTGAAATATGATAATGAGACGAATACACTCCCACTAGTATATAATGATACAGTATTTAACCTAAGCTATGAATATTCTCTCTCCGTAGTTGATGCCTTCGGCGAAGACGTAGATAATGATGGAATGGATGAGTTATTCATAGTCTTGACAGCTTCCGATCAATATAATAACTCGGTAACTATATACATAAGATACGACTATGAGAACGGATATGTTTACCGTAGTGGCAATTATACATTAAACTTAGACTCCTATTCAGCAGCACTAGGGGATTTTGATAATGATGGGGTAGTAGAACTAATCGCTGCTGGTACCTACTATGACGAAAACTATGATGAATATTTCAGCGAGTTCTTTGTAATAAATGCGGAGACGCTTGAGGTAGAAGATGAATACTATGTTGAAGCCGGAGAAAACATGGTTAGCGAGATAACAGATATAGCTGGAGGATACTTTAGCTCACAAGACCAGGAAGACCTTATTGTGGGGGTAAATGACTACTTCCTAAACTATGCCGGGGAAATAGTAGACTATGCGGGAGAACTATATGTAGTACAGTTAACTGGCGGCGAACTACATGTACTAGACTTCAACAATACTAGCGGTATAGAGATTTCAGCTTTAGAACTAGGCGATATAGATTCAGATAAACAAAACGAACTATTAGTTCTCGCAAATGATTATTATGCTTCAACTCATAACCTAACAATCTATGAATGGGGTAATGGACTTGTAGTCGTAGACCAGGCATATATGGAGCCGGGCCGTTGGTATCCTTTTGAAGTCGGGACCTTCGATATAGATGGTGATGGTATAGTTGAGATCCTATTATATCTCGTTGAATTAGATGAATTCAATAATCCGATTGGCGGTGTAATAGACATATATTCTTGGCTTCCATCAGATAAAACCTTCGAGTACGAGTCAACAATAGATGTATGGTCAGAAAACTTCACTATACCGATACCAATAGACTTAAACGGCGACGGATTACTAGACATGGTATATATCTCGCAATATTATGGGACAATAAATGTTAGTATAGGTAAGATAGAAAACTATGTTGACCCCACGGGACTCATAATAGGGAGGGTACTTGACTCACAGGGCAAACCCGTATATAGAGCTAATGTAACAATATTAATACCACATAGTTCAATTGTACTAACAACTCAGACCGATCTAAGAGGATACTTTGTAGCTAGAATAGCAGCGGGAACATACCTTGTCGAGGCCTCCTGGAGCCTAGATGGTGTTGAAGAAAACGCTAGCACTATTATAAGGTTATCACCAAGACAAAACCTATCAATAACACTACAGCCTAAGCCGACTACACCTACAACTACAACGGAACCAACAACTCATCCCACAACAACTCAGCCAAGCCAGACTCAACCGACTACGAGTCAGACAGTACCAACAACTCAGCCAGTAACATCGCATCCTACAACACCCGTATCCACAACAATTGTACAAACGACTACCGAAACCAACGCGACTACTACAATACAGATCCCATCCTCAGAAATAACTACCCAACCATCAACTACGGAAACAAGCCCGATTACAACACAGCAACAAATAACACAGAGTAACCTAACTGAGACCGTACCACCAGGTATACTAGGTGGAGGAAACTTTCTCCTAATAATACTAGCACTCGTAATCATTGTAGTAGCCGTTGCAATAGGACTAGTATTTACTCGCCGTAGAAAGAAGCCCGCATATTACCCTCCACCCCCACCTCCACCTCCTCCACCATACTAGTGAAGCAACAGATAAGTTCCTATACAATATGTATTTTTTTACAATTCCTCTTATTAGATCTCGAAGATTCTTCCATAAGGTGTTGTCGAGTATAAGCCTTGATTATGAAAGAGGCTCAGGGGTCGCACCCTTCCTCATTGTCTCATATAATGCTCGGGCCCCGTTACGTCTTCATCGCCTATCCTGTGTTCTAGGTGCTAGTATTATATTAGGCTTAGTACTCTAACACTATATTGTGTGAAAGAGGTATAAGCTGTTATGAGGAATATTATGCTCTTTATTGCTACATCACTCATGCTAGTATTAGTTATAGTATCACCTTTACCAGTATTAGTTCACCTTACTCCACAGCCCATAGTAGAAGTTAAGAAAATGATTGTTACAACCACTACGAGCATACCTGTAAACGTTACAGTAGGTGAATCGCCAAGCACAGGTAATGAGACCTTAGGGTACGTTTGGGTGAATTTACCCTATAATAATGTATATTATGTTAGGATAACAGCTCTCAACATTTATAAGAATAATACATGGTCTCTAGGGAACTACTCTCTACAAGAAGTGTATGGACTTAAACCCGAACGCTATAGTCAATCAGTAACTAATCCTACTACAATTAACGCAAATTACTCCCATACGAGTTCTTTGCTAAGATCCAATGAAACGCCAGCCCTCAACGTATACATTAATATAACAAGTCTAGACTTGATACCGACATTAGAACCTAGTATAAAGATTATTCCAGTACCACAACCAGTCCTCTATGATAACTTGAGTAATTGGATTAGTGTTAGATTGCCTAGAATACTAGTAGATAGGGATAGCGGGTTCATAGCGGTTAGAACACTATATCTAACTAATGCAACAAACTATACGGTAGCAGTAGAACGGTCTACTATGTTCCAGCCCTATCCGCTACTATCTAATTACACGCTTATAGAGAAGGCATTATCAGTTAGAATAGCTTCAATTGTAGGGCAACCAGCGAACGAGTCTTCGAGTAGGGTACGAGAATTCGCTTTATTCCTTAGAGACGAGTTCTACAGCAAGAGTCTTGAGTCTCTCTTAGACTATCTAATAGATTTTCTCCACACTACTACTAGCTACGACCCGAATCCCCCTCCAACACCCAATGGTAGAGATCTTGTAGACTATTTCCTATACACTTCGTTTAAGGGAAGCTGCCTTCACTATGCTACAGCTCTTGCAATACTACTACGTGATATGGGGTTGAAGGCTCGAGTAGTATTAGGCTATATAACAAAGCCCTACAATAACACTCATCGCATTATACAAAACCCGCCACACCTTTGGGTTGAGGTATTTGTACCAGGCTATGGTTGGCTCCAAGTAGACCCCACACCTCCCATAGCTTCTAGCGAGCCAAGCCCCACTCTATTAACGGGGGTTGAAAGAAGGATTACGAGGTACGTGTCCGGGGAATTTAAGCGTGAAGTAGAAGCAGCTCGTAGGACGAGTAGGCTTAGTCCCTATGAACCCGTAGAAATAAATGGTTCCTCGATGAATAAGACAATTACTTCTTCAGTCAATAATACTACGGTGTCGATAAGAGAATCAAGTAATACTTGGAAAAGTATTCAATGGTGGTCTTCAAGTCTAATAGGATTAGCATTAATAGCCTATGTTAGTGTTATGATCGTAAATATATATGAGAGAAGGAGGAGAAACATTGATGAAAACGAGGTAAAGAGTATTCTAAGAGATATAGCACTTAAGAAGAATATATACTTACCAATAGACTATATGACGCCTAGGGAGACAGTAAGAAAAATAATAGACTATTTTCCCGAGACAATAAAATTAGAACTCGTAAAATTTCTTGAAGCCTACGAGAAGGCAAAATATGGTGGTAGAAGAGAATTATTGGCTGAAGCTATTCGTCGCTTAAAGAATATCTATGATATGGTGTGAAAGGCCTTGGATCTAGGCCTCATCTTAGGCCTAATACTAGTTCTCGGATCCTATACGGGACTTCTAGTATACTACGATAATTCTCTCAGACTAAAATTTCCTCCATTACTCGTTGGATTAAAAGGTAGAGTTTTTCCATTAGAGGAATTGATAATAGGTAAAAAGATTAAGGGCTATGTAGACCCTTTAGAATTGGAATCAATTTTTTCTCGCAGAGATAGGGCCTTAGGCTTTACAAGCTATTTTATGACTATCGTATCAATTTTAGGATCTACTGCTATTATATCATTGATATTTGCTGGTGAGAACATTCTCATAATAATTCCCTTAACTCTATTGTTATACTTGCACTTATACCTGTATAAATGGTCGAAAAATATTGAAGTAAACTATTGGCTGGAAAAGAGGGGTGAATCATACGTTATCGGTATAGCTGTAAAAGCATCACCACGATCGAAAATATGGGTAGTAAATGAGCCTCCGCTAGGAGAGGTTTATGGTGCAACAAGAGTTTTTGGGGAAGGATATGTTAGATTAGAGTATTATTGGAAACCAGTGGTTGCTGAAGAAGTTTCGTGGAAGCCTCAGCTAGTCATAGTGGAGGAGGCAAATGGTCTTCTAAGACTAGATTTCTCTAAGAGGATAACATATAATATTGTTCCAAGTGCTAGGATCGAAGCTATGGAGACTGGTAGAGAGGCTGGTAGAGGGTTTGAGGGAACTGGAGCTGGATTTGGGACTATACGTGAGCCAGAAGTTATTGGTGTTAGGGAATATATTATAGGAGATAGATTAAAGGACATCATAGCTAAAACTATATTGAAGCCCGGTGGACCTAGAGTTAGGAAATACAAAGAACTAATAGAGGGTTCTACTACATCTAAAGAACCAGTTGGTAGTAGAGTAGTGTTTGTCTTAGGTGAGCTAACAAGGTCTTCAAAGAATTACCGGGATAAAATAATACATCTAGTGAACGAGGTTCTCAATACTCTTAGCCAACAAGTGCTTATTATCTGGGAGCGTCAGGGGAAACTCTATCGTATTAGTAGAGACTTGCTAAACAAGGACTTAGAAGGAAGCGAACTAGTAGAGTATAATGGAGTATTAAAAGGGGATGCCGATACAGTCTTCATAGATCCGTCGGTAACCATTGATGTATATGGGAGGAAGAAGGTCATTATTCTCCCAATTGATTGGCGAGTAGAAGTCTTTGAATCATACCAACATGCTTGGGAGAAGTATTTAGGTGAAATAGAAGATGTATTTGGCGTCATTGAGAAAATATAGTATTATCGACTTGGAGGGGCTTCTCCTTAACATACCATTACTAGTATTCGAATACTATATTATAAGTAAAATGCTTCCTCAAAACCAAGTATATCTCCTAATAATACCCATATTATTACTTGTTCTCGGAGCTTCATTTAACAAGTATACTGGTATAATATCATTACTTGTCCTCGGATACCTCGCCTATACTATGAATATACTAGCACTTCTCTATTCATCCCTATGGCTTACTAGTATAGCCTTCTCCAATAGGACTAAATTCCTAGATAAGCTACTATCATATATGTTTATACTACTATTTAACGCGATCCTAATCCCTCAAGAAGAACAAATATACCTCCTCATATCACTAGTACCAGTTCTACTATACTTATCTATAAGTCTTGAAAGAATATCAATAAAACAGTTATCAATGTCCATAGCATTTATTTCACTAATAATAATTCTTTCAAAGATAACTGACTCTCTCATAACCTTAAACGTGTTTGTCTCCGTTATAGCAGTTGCTATATACTTCTCGTACAAGTTAGTAGACTCTACCATGGGGGTTTAACGTTATTTATAATATTTTTAACTATTTTCTCTCTAGCCTCCCTAGGATAGTCTTCGCTAAAGAGTAGCCTGTGAACAAGTATTTTGGGAGCTAGATACTTTATGTCATCTGGTATAACATAGCTTCTACCATGAACTGCTGCTAAAGCCTTAGAAGCCCTAAGCAAATGTATTCCAGCACGTATACTAGCACCTAATAATACTCCTTTAGCTTTCCTAGTAGCTCTAATGACGTCAACTATGTATTCCATAAGGTTTTCTTCAACTCTTATTCTCTTAACCTCATTAATTGCCGATAATACTTCTTCGCGACTAGTAACTGGTTCTACTACTGGCTCTTCGCCTCCCCTCTCGTGGTCTCTTCTTAGAATCTCTAGTTCGTGTTCGCGGTCAAGGAACCCGAATACTAGTGAGAACATAAATCTATCAGTACTAGCTAGTGGTAAAGGAAAAATTCCTTCGCGTTCATATGGGTTTAATGTAGCTATAACCATGAAGGGATAGGGTAACTTTATTTCCTCACCTTCAATATTAACATAGCCTTCCTGCATAGCTTCCAATAATGCACTCTGTGTTTTAGGGCTAGCTCTATTAATCTCATCAACTAGAAATACATTAGTATGGATTGGTCCAAGTACTAGTCTAAGCTCGCCGGTTTTAGGGTCAAGAATCTTAGCTCCAATAATGTCTGTAGGAAGCATATCCGGGGACATTTGTATTCGTCTAAAACCTAGGCCTAGGCTCATAGCAAATAGTTTTATCATTAAAGTCTTTCCTGTCCCAGGCAGTCCTTCGACTATTACGTGTCCACGGCTTAGTAATGCTACTAGCAATAATAGAATATCTTCATCGTGCCCTATTATGTGTTTACTGAGACTATTACGTAGTTTTTCATATAGTTTCTCGGTAAAAGTCAAAAGTGATCCTCTCCTTTCCCTTACCGCTTATTTCTCGGGCAATAATTTTAATACTTATGTTCTATGAACGAAATCCAGTCAATTGGGTTATTAGGCTACACACATATAAAATATATCTATTGCAAATTAGTATTTCTAGAGGGTGGAGTAGCACACTTATACTCATAGGATATGTGGAGGCGGTAGGCTTGGAGAAAGTAGCTAGAGGAACAACCATAGGTATCGTGAAACTAGCAGTTGAGACACTAGAATGGTTGAAGCAAATTAGATCCCTAGTCACAAGGGAATTTACTGGTAGGCTTGAAGGTGTTATTAGTAGGGATAATAAGGAAGCAGAATTCGTATTAGAAGTACGTAATGGTAAAATCGTGGGTGCATGGTTAAGAGATTTCAGTGGGAGAGAAGAGAAAGGCGAAGAAGTACTAGACAGTTTATTCGACTATTTACGTGAGGTTCAAGACGGCTATATTGAGGTAGTTGAGCTGGATGAAAATGGTGTAGCCTTAGACTTAGAATACAACCAGGATATAATGCTAGGCAAAGAAGTATCCGTCGACGACTTATTAGACAGTCTTATAGAAAACAAAAAGCTATGGCGTATTGAAGAAATACTCGAGGAGGAAAAGAAACTTGAGGAGAAGAAGGAAGAAAAAATTGTAGAGAAGCCGGTCGAGGAGAAGAGGGAAGTCGAAGAAATAATAGAAACAGAAGAATACAAGAAGATTATTGAGAAACTAATACCTGAGTCGAGAATAGATGCAGTTAGCTCATCTGAGAGAGAGTATGCTAGGAAAATACTTAACGAGCTATCAAGCGAAGCAAACCAGGTCGGAAAGGGTCAGGATAGATTATTTAATGTGTTAAACCTATTGCTCGCTTTATCTAAACAATATGAGCGCCCATTACTATTGGTATCACGTATAAACGACGAAGTATATGTTATGCTAGCTGAGAATGGCAAGTTAAAAGGTGCTTACCGTATAGATGAGTTATCACTCCAAATACTTGATGAAGGATCGAGAGTCCTAAAGAAGTTATCAATGATGGAGAGTGTACCGTACACGATATATGAGGTAGAAATAAAGGGAGAGGGAGTACTTGGAGGATTTAAGAAATTATTGAAAAAATTATTTGGTGGAAAATAGAGCTACTAGCGACCTGGTATTAAACTGTATGTTTACTCGTACGTATTTGTCTTATGAGTATGTATGGTGTCCTGGTGGGTATTTCTACCTCCCACCACCAGATATCGTACTGTTCTCTCCCTAGAGCGTCGATATTATTTAGTAGTCTTGGTAGTGTATCAGCTATTCTTATTTTCTCTATGGGTTTCGTTATTTTACCGTTTTCTATGAGGAATAACGCGTCTCTTGTTATAGTTGAGAATACTCCTTCAACATAGTTTTGTAGCCTAGTATACCAGTTATTAGTTACTAGTATACCTTTCTTCACCTCGCCTACTAGTTCATCGAAACTATAATCCCCCCTACTAACTACTAGATTCCATGGATGAGGAGTAATCCATCCAGCATTTCCAGTACTCTTTGTCCCCATTTTTGCCGCTGTCTTAGAGTTATGGAGCATATTCTTGAATATTCCGTTCTCAATTATAGGTTTAGAGTAGGTCGATACACCTTCATCATCGAATCCCGTTGAGCCAGGTAGTTCGGGGTTTAATGCATCGTCTATTAGTGTTAGTTTTTCTGAGCCAACTCTATCGCCGGGTTTTTTATTCATAAACATTGACATGCCCATGAACACCATGAACGCAGAGGACATAAAGCCGACAAGTCTAAGTAGGTTGCCAGCAACCATTGGCGATATTATTATATCATATATGCCTGGTTCTATACTAACTCTATTACGTGATTCGACAGCGTATCGAGCCGCTATAGATGCCATTTCCTCTATTTTCTTCTCATTTAATCGTCTCGAACCATAACTCCATTGACCACTACCATCTTCTCCAGCGAAAGCTCTAAGATAAGTTTGTATGCTTGTAGAGTCCTCATAGAATAATGCATCTTTACTCGTTGCAAGAGCTTTCTCAGCATATGATAACTCAATCATACCAGCTACGTAATCTATTTTCTCCCTATGAGCTGTTTCTACTAGCTTTTCAACAATATCTGATGGATCTTCTATTTTCTCTAATAACTTCTTATCTACTAGTTCCATTTTCTCGGGTTTACCGGGCTCAGGTAGGGGGGCGTAAAATGGTGATTCATATAGTTTATCTGCTATTCCTATGAGCTCTCTTATCGTCTTATTTACCTCATCTAAGGATGTGGGTGAGAGTGCTAGTACTAGGATCTTCTTATCCTTAACGAGATATAGGTTTAATACTAGGTCCCTCCAACGCTGTATAACACTTGGTTCACTATTAGCTAGTTTAACCATAACTGTTTTTCGATGATTTAATAATACGGCTGCTTCATCGTAGCCTTCGCTGAGAGCTCTATCTACTAGTTTCTTACTTGTTTCTAATAACTCCTCCTTCATTTGGGTGCCACCCCTAACCTAATGTTCCTTAAACGGAGATCTGGTCCACCAAACCATACAGGTACTCCTTGAGCAGGTTCACCTTTACCACATGTACCGGCATAGAATCTAAGCTCCTTGCCTACTGCGTCAACTTTGCTGTAGAAGGCTTTTGTTGTTACTTCTAGTACAGGGTTTCTAACGAATCCCTTGAGTTCACCTTTTTCTATGAGGTATGCTTCTAGTCCAACGTATCTCTGACTCCACCTTGTATCGTCTATATTCCACTCCATATAGCTCTTGATATATACTCCATACTTGATATCCTCTACTAGTTCTTCAAGACTATGGTCTCCAGGCTTGAAATAAGTATTAGCCATTCGTATTATTGGTTCACTCGCATAATCCATGGCACGAGAGGCTGCATTGCTCTGAGTACCATATATTTTAGCAGTCCATCGATTATGTAGGTGCTCGTATATTATTCCCTCTCTATACAAGTATCTCGGGCGAGCTGGTACTCCTTCATCATCGTATAGGTAGAACCCATAGCTTCCAGGAATAGTTGGGTCATCTATAACTGTTGCGTTCTCATTACCTATCCTCTCTCCTATCATACCGGGTTTTATGAAACTCATACCAGCTTGAGCGGCCTCCCTGCCAAGTATACGGTCAGCTTCACTTGGATGCCCACAGCTCTCATGTACTATTAGTCCTACTACCTCACTACCTACAACTACATCTACTTCCTGTCTCGGGGGCTCCTTGGCTTCATATAATATCTTCTCATATATTTTTACGTCGTTGTCAAGTGTGTTATAGAGGCTCCATTCTTCAAGATTCTCTAACCCACCACTTGCTCCGAGTTGCTCGAATCTCTGTATGCTACCCTTTTGAGGTGTAGCTACTACTACATTGTAGAATATTGTTAGTCTTGGAATCCTACTGGTAATAAATGCTCCATCACTATTAGCTACTATTTTCTCCTCAACGCTTTCAATATAGTTTAAGAAGAAAACTGGTATTTTTGCCTCACTTGGGGCTTTTGCAACAATATCCCAGAGCTCTTTATGCATACCTATTTTTTCGTCGAGACTCATAGAAGTAAAGGGTTTCTTCTCAACGACGCTATACCTAGCTCTTCCTACACGAGAGTCATCAAACTCTATCGGCTTCTTCATTAACCCTGCGTGAACTTTAGCAAGCTTGTATGCTTTTTCAACTGCTTCTTTAACACTCTCATTATCTAATCTATTAGTAGCGGAAAACCCTAGTGCGCCGTCGACTAGAACTCTTACACCTATACCCTCCTTTATCTCTCGACCAGCTCCAATAATAGTACCATTTCTCGAGACTATTGAGAAACTATTATTTTTGTGATAGCGGGCTTCAGCGTAGCTAGCTCCTAGTTCTCTAGCATAGTCTACTGCATATAGTATGAGATCTTCTAAACTCAATAAGTAACGCCTCAACTAAAATATTCTCAGAATAACCAGTATCCCAGGCGGCTTAAAGAATTTATGTGTAAAAAACTCCACATTAACGAAAAATAACTCTCACCTAGGTGGTGGCGGAGGAGGTTGAGTTCCCCCTCTATCTTCTTGTCTCCTAAGGGTATCCAGTATCTTCTTTAGATATGGTGCTTCTTCCGAGGCTCTCATAGCTTCTACAATTATATTGTATACTTCCTCTGGTCTAGGTACAGCATAAAGCATATAGAAACTACGCGTGCGGGGTACTTTGACTCCACGTCCCCCAATAACTGCGCCACCAACTGTTACTCCCTTTCCAGCAGCTACTCCAACTGCTACGTGAGCTGAGTCTTCACCTAATCCCAATCCGGAAGCAGTTATTGGTATAATATTACCGTAGTTGAATATTTTTCCTAGTATTCCCTTCTCCATTACTATATCGGTTATGTTAGAGTATAGTATTTCTCTTCTAACTGATCTTAGTCCGCGGTACTCCATTATTATTCCTCTATCAGTTATAATGTACCTATGTGCTCTCCTATGTAATTCCACGGATATAAAGCCTATAACACCTATTGCTAGACCAGTATAGTAGAGTGTTGGGTAAAGTGGTTGTTTAAGATACCATAGTATTATTGGTAGAACTATACCAAGTAGTATACCTAGTATAAAGTACTTCCAAGCTATCTTCAACACCGATACGATAAGCATTGGTATAATTACTGCTAGAGCCCAGAGGATTATTGTTGCATAACCCTTGATCATTGATCCGAGTACGGGTAGTGTTGCTGCATAAGACTCTATGCTATCATGGTATAGGTAGAATACTATGCTCAATATTATTACATATAGCCACAATATGTATAGATGTGTGAAAGCTAGTGGATGCGGTTTCAATACCTTGATTACAGATGGTTGTCTTATCTCCAAGTTAGATTACTCCTCGACTAGTTATACTGTTGAACACGTTATAAAAGTCTAAATACTTATCCATGGCCCACCAATACTAGTGTATAATACTCTACCCCCAGTATCCATTAATTTTATGATATTACAGCAGTCTATTACGGCTATCTTCTTTTTTCCAGATACATCTAATAGTCTCTTAGTTGATAGAGACTTGTACTCGGGATGGCATGTAGCAATAACGATAATATCCGCTCCCCTTAGTATCCTCTTATAATCTCTTACAACATTAACGTTGTTCACATACCCCTCAAAATAGGGGTCACTTACTCTGACCTCAAACCCCTCTCCTAATAAGGAGCTTACTATGATCATGCTTGGGGAATTCCTAGTATCTCCTACACCACCCCTATATGCTATGCCCATTACTATTATTACAGGTTTAGTTAACTTCATCCTATCTATTGCTTCGCGGACTAGTGAAATTACGCGGAAGGGTTGATTATTATTTACTCGTCTAGCCGCCTCTACGAGTTCTAGAACAATCCTCCCGCGTATACGGTCTATTAGAAAATACGGATAGACTGGTAAGCAAGCTCCCCCCACTCCAGCTCCAGGTTTATGTAGGTGTACGTAGGGATTTGTAGATGCAAGTCTTCTAACACTTTCATATTCTACTCCAAGTAAGCGGGTAACGGAGGCTAACTCGTTAGCTAGAGCTATATTAACATCCCGATATATTGCTTCATATATCTTAGCTAATTCTACTACGCGTGCATTCTCGGTTATTACACCCTGACGGACAAATACTTCGTAGAATGCTTTAGCGTACTCGATGCTATCATCATCTAATCCTCCAACTAGCTTCGGATAAGCTTCCTCTATATCGTATACTATTTTTTCTATCATTACACGCTCTGGACTATAGACTAGGTAGAAGTCACTACCAGTCTTTAAACCACTATAGTTTTCAAGTAATGGTTTAACGTGTTCTTCCAAAGCTAGTGGTGGAAGAGTAGTTTCAACGATAACTAGATCTCCCTTCTTTAACCCCTTAGCTACGTCTTTGAGTGCCCTGTCTATTAGGGTGTAATCTGGCTTATTATTATTGGTTAGACCTAGTGGTACATCAATGATTTTTATATGGGATTCCTGGGAAGCCCACACGCCGTTAGTAGTGAAAACTATTCTTTTCTCCTCTAATCCTCTCTTAACCCATTCAACAACTAGTTTATCTGGATGGGATATAATGCCGTGTGAGAGTGAACGTACTTTATCTTCACTAACATCTACTCCGATAACCCGTTTTGTACGAGCTCTAACTAGAACCGCTATAACCCCTAGTCCTATGTTACCTAAACCGTATACCGATACTATAAGTTCTCCATTCAATAGTTTTTCCGCTATGATACTACTATTCCATTCGACTCCCATACAATTACACCTATATTCCCAAACTAGACTTAATTGCATCAGGGTTAAGTATAGTGTTCCCTCACGAAAGAGTTTAAGTTATACGGAACCCAATATAAGGCTGGATATAAGGTGTAATTAGTTTATGGCCGATAAAGACACTATAGGCAATTTAGGCTTAATAGGATACATACTACTCCTCATAGGATCACTACTAGGCTTCTTCGTCTTCGGAGTATTCATAGGTTTTATCGGTTGGCTTCTAGTTGGAATAGCATGGTTTCTATTAGGGGGTTGGGCTCGAGCCCCCTCTTTTAAGATACTCGGATTAATAATTATTTTAGCACCAATAATCGCTGTAGTCGTTGGAATTATAGGATTATTTACTGTCATCTCAACAGCCATCTCTATATCGCAGTCAAATACTAGTGTTGCTAGTTTTGATCCGAATGCATTTATTAATGGATTGATTAGTGTTATTGTAATAGCATTAGAAATATATTTGGTTGGTGAATTCTTCCACGTAGTAGCACACTATAAAGCATACCGCTTACTAAGTATATCGACATTCAAGTATGCTATGCTTACATGGTCTGCAGCTTTTATTTCTAGAGCACTAGCAGTAGTCCTAATAATACATGCGGTAGCGAGTATCCTACCAGCACTTATAAGTGGAACAGTTATAGGAGAAAATACTAGCATAATACTACTAAATAATACGTCGCTGACGAATATCTCTGCTAGCGAGTTATCACAGGAATTAACGCGGAACCTCCTAGGAGTTCTCGGTTCAGCTATGCTTGCTGGTATAATAGGCTTTGTACTCGGTATAATAGCTTCTATTCTAAGCATGCTGGCATTCAATAATATCAAGAATATAGTATTGGAGGAGGAAAAAGATATCTATTACTCCCAGGGCTTCAAGGTATAATGTAGTTAGTGTTCAACTTAAAAACACTTTTATAACATGCTTACCATATAGTATAGTGTAGCTTAGATACACAGGTGAGTTGGTAGTATTGGATTATAGTAAAAATGAAATGAGGGAACAGGACAATAACATGAGTCAGCAAGCAATTTATAACGCATTAAATACTAAACTAGACCAAATAATAAGATTACTAGAAAAAATTATTGATATGCTTGAAAGAAAACCCCGGACAAGCGTTGAAGCCCCTGAAAGCTATGGGCAATTAACAGAATACTTAGATGCAATAACGCTTCTCTCCCTCCCCGATCATTT
>CAZWTS010000167.1:0-8121 GCA_964637085.1 uncultured Desulfurococcales archaeon
ACCGCTTAGAGCTAAGAGAAGACACCATAATAGGTTCGAGCAATAATACTATTTGGAACCAGTATTTTAGGATAGAATTCAATGAAAACGATAAGAAAATAATAATAGAAGATAAACGTAATAACAATAAGTATGAAGTCTTAGGTCTAGTAGATAAAGGCGACTATGGAGACTTATATGACTATGGTCCTCCAAGAGATGATATAGTTATAGATATGCGAGACTTTGATGTAATAGAAGTTAAAACGGAACACGGATACAATTATACTCGATTAGTAATAAGAGGCTTACTTAAAGTTCCCAAAACATCATCCCTCGAAAAGAGAAGTAATGAAAGAACACTACTATCAATAGTAATGGTCTTTGAACTATATAGGGATATATCTAGAATTGAAGTAAAAATAGTCGTTGAAAACACGGCATTAAACCACGTCCTCATGCTAAGGTTTAAGAGACCCCCCAATACGAGGATAATACGAGACCTAGCATTCATGATCGCTGGTATTAGTAAGCAGAACCCTGATCTAGGAGATGAAGTAGAACCACGTAATACGGTCTTCCAGTACTGGATAGCATCCATGGGAGAGGATGGTGGCTATGCAATAGTTACCCGTGGACTACATGAAGCATTCATATACAATGACGTAATAGACATAGTATTGTATCGCAGCATCGGCTCTCTATCAAGAAGCAATCTACCAACACGTAAACAACATGCTGGTCCAGCACTAGAAACACCAGGAGCACAATATATTGGTAGAAAACTAGTATTCGAGTTAGCAATAATACCATTCACGGAAAAAGAGCTAGGAGATTATTCTTTATTTAGGCAGGTTGAGGCTTACTTGAAACCACCATTAGCAGTATACGTACCAGAAGAATATGCAAAGGGAGAGACTAAGGAATATACATTATCATTAATAGGGTTAGAACCCCCACTAACTCTCTCAGCGTTAAAGCTTAGGGAGCCAGAGCGTGGAGAAGGTATAGTAGTGAGAATATACAATCCTACTGAAAAGTCATTAAAACTTCCAGTACCGTTAATCAAGGGATATAGGACGGTGAAAGCAAGTCTTGATGAAAGAGAACTAGACTTAGTTGATGGATCAGTTGAGGTAAAGCCATATAGTATTGAAACACTTATACTACTACCAGGCAAAGCATAATGCTTCTACAATGTAGTCAATGTGGGTTTAAAACAAATGAATTAAGACTGAGATGTCCAAAGTGTAATAGCATTCTTGAACCCGTAACAGATAATCAATGGAGCCCTCATGGGAGTGGTTTTTGGCGGTACTCAAGCCTATTACCTCAACTTAGGGAAAAAGTAAGTTTAGGTGAGGGCGGCACCCCCCTAATAATGAGCCGATGGTATGCACGACGACTAGGTATTAGATTATACTTTAAGGATGAGTCACGTAACCCTACAGGTAGCCTATATGATAGGGTGGCAGCACTAATATCGAGTCACGTGTTAAGCGAGAATATAGATCGTGTAGTAGTAGCTAGTGATGGTAATCTTGGAGCTAGTTTATCAGCATACCTTGCTGGAACAAATGTAGACCTACAAGTAATAGTGCCTAAGAGAGTTGATCCGGGAAAGAAGGCACAAATGACATTATATGGTGCTAGAGTAATCATGTATGGCGAGAACTTAGATGATGCAGTAGAATACGCGTCTCGTAAGGCTATTGAGGGATACTATAATGCAACAGCAGAGCTAAACCCACTAGGATATACAGCTCTTACAACTATAGCTTATGAAATATACGAGCAACTAGATACTGTTCCAGAATCCATTATAGTTCCAACAGCCTCTGGTACGACGGCATACGCACTCTACCGGGGCTTCACAATATTATCGAAACATGGATTAATAGAGAAACTACCTAGGATAATAATAGTTCAGACACCACCATGTCCAACAATAGCTTCAAGGCTCGGAGAATACGTGTTAGTAACAGACACTACACCTATAACTGGGTTAACTTACTGCAAGCCACCCCTACTCGACGAAGTAGTAGAACTAGTTAAGAAGACTCGGGGGAAAGCAATAGTAGTATCTATTAGGGAAGTTTATGAATCAGCACTAGAATTAGCGTCAAAGGAAGGATTACTCGTTGAACCAGCTAGTGCGGCAGCAATAGCTGGCTTAAAGAGACTCGCTAATCATGGAGAAATTTCTGAAGCCATAGTATTACTAACTGGTAGCGGCCTCAAAGTAATCTCATCTTATTTTGAACGAGCAAAAGGGAAAACACTTTACAATATTCCGACTAAAGCTGAAATACTACGTATAATAGATGAACATGGAGAAGTACATGGCTACGCTATATGGCGTTTAATGGAAGGAAAGATTACCCCGCAATCAGTTTACCAGCATTTAAGAGAACTAGAAGAAAAGGGGTTCGTTGTAGCAGAGTATAAGAATAGAAGAAAAGTCTACAGGTTGACGGAGAAGGGTAAAAGAGTACTCGAACTGCTAGTCCAACTCCTAGAATAATAATAAAACCACACCTACAAGCACTATTATTATTGAGAGGAGAACTGTGTACTTCACAGAGTATTCATAGGGTAAGGGTTCTCTTAACCCCGTTTCCAGCTTCAATCCGTTTGATTCAAGTAGTAGCTCACTCTTTTCAAGCATGGATGCAGTAGATATAGCTATACTCTTCCACAATGGCTGCCTCCTAAGCCGCTGCAAACTATAGGCTTCTACAACATCCTTTAATGCAAGTGGAGTAAGCCTCCACATCATGACTGGCATTAAACTCTGCCTCTTAAAACCTAGCTTGTAGAGTATTCGTGAGAGCTCGTAGGGACTCAGCATTACTATGAATAATAATATGGCTAATGAAGCAGTCAAACTTCTAACATATACCTCGATTATTGACATGTATTTGAAATTACTAGTCAAGTAGAGGACTAGAGCATTAGACAAGCTAAGCCATAGTGCTGGTATCGATGAAACTATAAGTGCTGGAACCATAGCATATGATAACCCGGTAACCATTGCCAATAAAAGCATTGATAGGAGACCTATGAGAGAGGTATAGAATCCCTTTCCCACACAGTAGAATATGAGTACAATGTAAGCTATCTTTACGACTATATGTATCTTCTTTGCCTTTGAGTCTACATCCGTAAAGAGGGCTTCATAGATCTTACCAGCGAGCCATCCTATCATTGTTTAGTCAACTCTATTATGTTATCAGAGATTTCTCGGAGTAAGGGGTCGTGTCCAGCAATAATAATAGTGTAGCCTTTTTCAGCTGCTTCCACAAGTGCTTCAAGTACTTGGAGCCTGTTGTCTAAGTCTAATCCAGCTGTAGGTTCATCTAAACAAATAATATCGTATCCTCTCACCATGGCTGAAATTAATGCGATTCTTCTACGTTCACCGCTACTAGTATGCTTTAGCTTCCTACTAACTAAATGTTTAACATGGAAGGCTTCAACTAACTCATCTACTAGTTTTCTATCTATACTGCCAGTGTATAGTTCTTCTTTAATAGTGGGTTCACTAAAGAATAGCAACGGGTTTTCTGGTACATATATTGGGTTCCCGGTCCTAGTTATCCTACCTTTATTGGGCTTAAGTAGCCCAGAAATAATCTTTAATAGAGTAGTTTTACCCGAGCCATTAGGTCCTTTTATCCATGTTATACTAGAACGCTTTACAGTAAAAGATAGATTTCTTATAACATATTTTCGCGTAGCAGGATACTTATAGTAAATGTTTTCTAAACGAATTACTTCTTCTCCTAGTCTCTTAGTCTTTAGTTTAAATGTTCCCGTACGCATACTGATAGCATTGCCTACTGGTATTTCATGAGGGGAACCAAAGTATACCTGTTTTCCCTGCTCCAACAATAAGATCCTTGATGCATGTTTTATCCATAGATCTAAATAATGGTCTACGACAATCACTGTAGCTCCTTTCTCAACCAAGCTTAATACTTCTTCAACAAGGATTTTACGAGCATTTTCATCAAGGTAACTATTTGGTTCATCAAATAAGTATAATGTAGTATTTCTAACAGTATTAGCGGCAACTAAGAGTTTCTGTGTTTCACCAGCACTAAGAGTATAGGTAAGTCTCTTCCTCAGAGTCTCTAGCCCATATTTTGAGAGAACCCCTTCTACTTCCCCTGGATTATAGGATTTAACAAGTAGCTGATTCACAATGACTTCCCCTTCAACGGTGGGAGAAATTATACCATACCAAGGCTCTTGCGGGATGTATGCTATTACACTGATAAGGCTACGATTATCTAGAGAATAGGGATTCACTCCTCCTATCCTAATGTATCCCTTATACCATCCATTAACGTATTTACCCATAACTCCAGCCAAAACTCTGATCAGGGTAGTCTTACCGCTCCCGCTTTCACCATACACTAATAATAGTTCTCCGTCATTGAGCTCAAAAGATATGTTATATAGAACAGTGTTTCCGCCATAGCCTGCACTAAGCTTCTTAACCTCTACTATTCTCTTCGACATATCCAGCACGCCTAAGGAACCTAACTATAGGTAAAGCAATACTAGCACCAATAACAGCTTGACCTATATTTACTGGTATCTCAAATACTGCAGCAAAGGGCTCACGACCTGTCAATGGATTAGATACAAAGTACTCGTATAAGAAGTAGCCGGAGACCATTACCAACCCAGCTACGAGGAGGACTAATGGTTCAACACCACCATACCTTGTAGTCAACCCTATGTAGGCTATCGTTACAAATACTACAAGACCTATAAACACCCAAAGCCACCACGGAATAGCCCCCTCTATACCATATCCTAGTAACTCAGAGCCAGCCCACAAGCTACCCGATAAGTATAATGACCCTATCAATGCGATGACTCCTAGGTAAACGAATCCTATACTAATACCAATAATTCTCGCATTAACCCTAAGACCACGTAGTTTTAACGCTAGCCATCCAGCAATGTATCCCTCTGCAAACTTTACTACAAGTGTAGCTGGAACAAAAATACCATAACCACTAACAGCATCAGCTAAAGCAGCACCAACACCACCAGCAATACCAGCAACCCAGGGGCCAAAAACTAGTGCAGCAACATAGATAACTGCTTCACCAAGATTAAAATAGCCACCAGTAAATGGTTGGTAAACCTGTATGACTATAGTAGCAACAAATACTAAGACCGTAAAGACAACGATGTAAATAATATTAAACCTGCTATCTCTTGAGGCATTATTTTTCATTTAGTGCACCTCCCTATTATCGGGTTATAGCATTAGATTATAATACAAGTTGAGTACTACAGTATAAACTTGAATACTCTAATATTATTCAAACCAAATGATATTAATATAGATTAAAAGAGTATAGTACAAGTCCCAATCTGATATTCAGATACATAGTACTATAATGTACCGTGTTAAGAGGGGTAAAAATATTTAATACTAGTAAAAAATGTAGGAGATAGAGGTGCACTTACATGAGCGGGCTATACAAGCCATTATTTCTAGTTCTAATGATATCACTATTAATAATAAATACTATACCAGTAGGGATTACGACAAATAAACTAGTCAATGAGAACCCAGGAGCGGGTCTAGGAACCCCTATGACCCAGACAGTCATTGTATCAGCACTCAAGGGTACTGGTGTTAAGGCGCCCACGTGGAAGGATATTATAGCGAATACTAAACCACCAGTACTTGATGTAAGAAAGCTAGCGTTAAAAACAACTGATAAAGACGGAGACTACATAGAAGACAAGCTATTATATAATCTAACTAACAATATACAAGCATATCCTAACGGAAAAGTAGTTGTACATTTATTATTTAATGTTGAACCAGCATTCACTGATTATGAAAAAGCACTCACATTATCCAATAAGCTAAACGAAATAATATCGGCGATACAAAGAGCTGTACCAGAAGCCGTGGTAAAGGCTGTATGGACTAACGCCTTAGTAGGTTTCGCGTTGGAAGTACCGGCAAATGCTACGATAATAGAGGAGTTGAAGAATATAGCTCTAAACTATGATTTAAACAATGATGGGAAACCCGATCTAGCAGTAATAGAAGCAGCAAAGGAAATGAAAGCATTCAACTATTATTCGTCAATACAAATGGGCATAAGACCCTATGTCTGGTCCGATCTCGGAGTAACTGGTGAAGGAATAACCATAGGAGTAATAGATACTGGAGTAGATGGTATTGGTGATACACAACCCAACGGTGGCCCCCATGCAGCATTCTATACACCAGCCAACCGCATCGTATACTTCCAGGACAATGTAGGTGATCCAAGTGGTAATACGAGAACAGATCCCTATGACGACAATTTGCACGGTTCACATTGTGCTGGAACAGTATTAGGATATTATCCAAGCAAGGATGCTAAGGGAAGATTTGTATGGACATTCGCCTATAGTGATCTATCAATATCAAGTACGGGTAATCTATCATTTGTAGGTCCCTACCTAGTATACTACGTAAACAATACGGGAACCATACAGGTAGACTTCAAATGGAATGGAAGCGGCACTATAAATAGCATATATCTATTATTCGGTGGGAGAACACCATGGAATAGAAGGAGTAGTACAACATACACCGAAGTAGCGAGAATACAGACACCAAACCAGCTAACAAACTACACATTAACCTACGATGTAACTAGTTCTACACAATTCGGCTTCTATGGCGTAGGATTCGAAGTCACTGCGACAGGAACCATAGGCTTTGTATTCACTATCCACGTACCAGTATGGGAGGAAACAGTAAGCGGCGTACCATACATGGCTGGTATGGCTTGGGGAGCACATCTAGCAGCCTGGAAGGGCTTAAGCTATTATGGTGGAGGACAATCAACTGCTTTGGCAAACTCACTAGATGATGCAGCTACACAAGCACCTACCTATAACATAACAGTTACAAGCAATAGTTGGGGAGGATCAAGTGCTGATTCAACTATAGACTCGGCAGTATTTAATGAATGGAGGAACGGTGTACTAACAGTAGTGGCTGCTGGAAATAGTGGTGCTGGAACAAGCGATGCAGCTGATGGGAGCCCAGCTGGTGTATCAGTTGCGTTAACAGTAGCAGCACTTGACGTAACAAATAACATAACAGATTATAGTAGTGATGGCGGATTAGATCACACAAATAACACGGTAATAAAACCAGATGTAGCAGCACCAGGTGGTGGCGACACCCTACTAATATTTAGTGCCGATACTCACTGGCATGATGACTTAAACAACGCTAGATGTGTATTAGGTTTTGGAAGTACTTGTTTACAGTGGGCTGAAGACGTGGATTATTATGACTGGTTTGCTAACGACTCGCTCGGTATTAGTGGTACTTCGATGGCAACGCCACACGTAGCTGGTGTTGCGGGACTAGTGAGTAGTCTAATATTCAAGTGGGTCGGCTGGGAATTCGGTACAACAAACGCATGGACTTATCCAAGACAGGTTAAAATGATAATACAGATGACCGCATATGAAACCTATCCATTACAGAGAGAACCTGATAATGCATCCTACAGTCCTGAATTAAATAAGGGCGGTAAGGACATACATGAAGGTTATGGTGCTGTTGACGGGTACTCAGCCGTCTATGCAGCCAAGCTCTACGCTATGGCATTCAATAATAGTGCAGGAGCAGTAAGGACAATATATACTCCGGGAACAGTAGTATCAGTAAAGTTTAGAGATGGAGTACTATACAAGGCGGCATTCAGCAACAATACTTGGAGGTGGCCCTTTGAAACCTATGGATTCAATACCTATCCGCTGCTAATATACCTACCAAATAGAACAATAACGGTCCCCAACGGTACGAGCTTTACAGCTAAGTATAAGTTCAAACTCTACATAAACTCAACTGATCCAGCAAAAACAGACTTCGATCTATACTTATACAATCTAACTGGAGACAAATATGGTGAACCAGTAATAATAGCAAATAGTACTGGAGGATTCAATACTAATGAGAGTATAACTTATACTCCGTCTAGTGATGGTGAGTATGTTTGGGTTGTTGCTAAGAGGGCTAGGGAAGACAGTGCCGGAGGTAATTGGACTCTAGTAACAGGGCCCACGGTCTCAGAGTATGGTACTCCTGAGGGT
>CAZWTS010000168.1:0-4633 GCA_964637085.1 uncultured Desulfurococcales archaeon
TCTAAGACTATCCTATATACTATTTGTGGTAAATTGTCTCTCGCAACTGTTGTTAGGTCTTCATAACTAATTCTACCGAAAATTTGCGCTATTTTATCCCTTAAACCACGACCTATGTATACCCTCTCTCCTATAACAAGATATTGATCTGGTCTTGGATACACCTCTAGAAGCGTAAAATACATGTCACCTAAGACTTGAGCCAAGGCTCTAGTTCTATGTTGAGGATGTCTATCGAGAGGGTTACCTTGGGGAAGAAAATCTAAGACATAAGCCCATTCCTCGTGGAATAAGTGGTCACGGTGTCGTGGTTGGTGACTTGTGCTTGGATATCTTCTCCGCCGCGGATTATACACTCGGCTTCACCATTTCTAGTTTAGAGTCTGAATACACATATTGTTAGAACTAGTATTTCTAAATATCTTGGTTGACTACGATCTAATACTATTTTAGTCTTTTAGTCTTGTTCTACTAGGTACTCCTTTAATATCTCTAGAACTTTCTCTAATTCTTCTTTTTCCCACGTCTTAGATTCAAATATTAAGAGAACTCTAAGTTCCTCTATGGTTGTGGGACATATACTTGCAATCATTGAAGACGTTATTTCACTAAATCCAAATTCGCGAAGTTTTGATAATAATTCCTCTATCCTATTCTCATCACATTTAGTAAATTTCTCAGCATAATTCAGCGTCCTAATTATTACTTCTGGTGCTTCTCCATCCTCTTCTAGTCTCTTAGACAATATTTTCTTTACTAAAGGTATTGGTGCCTCTCTAGTATTTTTTATTTCAAAAGACAATCTATTTATCACCCTATCAAATACATGTTAAATTATTGTACAATAAATAGTTTTACCGAGTTACTGCATTGTTTTTCTTTTTTCTTCCTCCTCTATTCTACGTTTTGTTTCTGGTGTAGGCCTTAGGTGCTCAGGCCTTATGAACAACTTCTTGATTTTGCTTCCTACTACTACTTCAACTAAGTACGCTTTCCCCCTTCTCTCTTTAATCACACCAACCTTACCATGATATCTTCTATGTGGCATACCTCTCATTACTGATGGATTTATTATGATGTAGACTTTGTCTCCCGGTTTGTACTCATACATTAGTAGGCTTAGTGGCGGTATTGCTCCGCGTTCCCTAACGTGTTTTCTTAATAGTTTTCTAGTTCTATGTCTATATCCTCTCGGTGCTCTGACCATGACTATCTCCTCTTTAATACCTCTATACTTAGGGGGCTAGAAGAGTACTATAAGGATTTCTTTTTCTATAACTCCCAGAGCACATATAACTATAATTGTACTGATACTACGTCAAGCTCTACGCATTTTGCACTAGTTCCCAATACTTCTGAGAAGCTAGGCTTCGTTCTACCATTATCACCACTTACCAACTCCTTAACATATAGGCCTCCCTCACAACTTATTAGTGCTTCAAAAACCTTTCGTGTAATCTTGCGCGTTTTGATAGAATATACTTTTTTCTGTCTAATTACATCAGCTCTTCTATGTACAACTCTTCGCGGTGTTCGTTGAAGTATAGTTCTATTAGTAAAGTATTTTTCTAATTTTCTTAGTTCCTCTTCACGTATTTCTCTATCAACAACGATAAGCGCTTTGTATATCTTTGTCGTCTTTGCTTTTTCGGTTTTTATTAATCGCACTTCTTTTCTCTCCGCCTCACCTTCTAACTTAATCTTTATATATGGAGATATTGAGTTGACAACCTCTTCTAGTTCTTTTAGGTTAAGCTTTCTCCGTTTAGGTTTAACTATCTCGACTATCATTGGCCTCCCTGTACCTAGCATACGTGCATCTACGTCTTCTCTTCCAGATGCATGGAGAATTGCTCTTTCACCATTAAGTTTCCGTGCTATCTCTTGAAGTACTTCTTCTATTGATAATGGGTATTTCTTCCTGCCATTCCATAAGACCCATATTGACTGCGATATCATCCTACCCCTTTTCCAATATCTTCCCTTTAGATATAAGGGCATTATTATTGGTTCTATTTTTTCGTTATCCAGATCTATTAATAATACTATATCTGGTTTGATAAAATCTACTGGGATATTTGATATTTTTTGTATTTTCTTGCCCACTTCTCTTTTAATTTCATTACGTATACTCTCATAATACTTTAAATGGTATTCTTTTACTATAGATTCCTCTCTTCGCTCTAGTAGGCTATCTCTTTTCACGCCCACAATAAAGGTTCTAGCCTCTAATTCATTCAATATTCTCGTGGACTCTAATGCGTATTTCTCTATTAGATTACTTAAACTTCTTCTACCACATATATAGCACTCCTTATTATCCATCTCTTTTAAGAACAATTGCTGATACAATTGTAGTGATATTTCTCCCATGTTTTCCATTATCTTCGCTATGTGCTCACTTGGTTCTTCTATATTTTCCAATATTTTCCGGTGGAGCTCCATTAATAATGTTATCTTTAAGGCTCTCCCGCGTTCCTCGTTTGTCAAGCCTTTTCCCAAGCTACCAAACAATCTCCCCAAACAATTATTGCATAAAGGATACTTTTCTAGTATCGAGCGGGCTTTTTCTATTATATTCTCTTCTATCATAGTTTTATACCCTGCTTCACTCTATCAATTATGTAGTTGAATATAGTTATTTTCTGTGAAATACAATAGTTTCTTCTAAATCCTATAGGAATATTGGTGCTCGCATGAACGAGGGGTGTTCCAGCACCTATATGTAGTGCATGGGATCCCATCCCACTATGACTATTGACTGCGTCTACTAAGTTCATGCCCTTACCTACATCAATGTACATTACGTCGACACTATAGCTCACTTTACTTTTATCTTTTAGAACAATGCCGTATCGGGTTCTTCTTTTTAAAGCTGATCGTATTAAACCGCACATTGATTCAAAATCTGGCCTAAGGTTTCTAACGGTTCTACCATCGACCACTAGGATTTTATCTTTATTCCTTAACGACTGTATAATTAGTACTGTGTCTTTTCTAATATTATGTGATAAGAGGATTGCAGCAGAGATTATTGGCGCTATAATCCTGCATTCATTAATGGATTCTACTTCTACCTCGATTATTCTAGCCAAGACCCGGGAAACCCTTAAATAAATTCTTTAGCTTTCTACCACGTTTTAATTGACGAAGCATCTTCTTTAACGTGAAGTACTGGTTTAATAACTCTTTTACGTCTTCTACCCGTACTCCAGCTCCAATAGCTATTCTACGAATACGTGAGCGATCTATTATTTCAGGGTGGTCGAGTTCTTCATACGTCATTGAATTTATTATGGCTAGCCATTTATTCATTTTCTCTTCACTCATTTTTAATTGTTCATCTCCTACACTCATAAACGAGAATCCCGGTATCATCTCTAGTACTTTTCTAAGGGGGCCAAGTTTCCTCATACCAATTATTTGATGGTAGAGGTCCCGTAGTGTTAACTTCCCGGATAACATTGCCTCTAAGCGTTTCTGTGCTTCAACTAGTTCTTCAACTTTCTTTACTTTTTCTAATAATCCCTCTATATCGCCTAAACCTAATAGTCTTGCAACAAATCTCCGTGGATTAAATACTTCTAGTTCCTCTACTTTTTCGCCCGTACCGACGAATTTTATTCTCGCGCCAGTAGCTGCTATAGCAGATAGGGCTCCACCACCCTTAGCTGAACCATCGAGTTTTGTAACGATAATACTCCCTATAGGTGTTGACTCGTGGAATCTCCTTGCTAAATCGTATGCTTTCTGACCTATTGCTGCATCTATTACTAGTACTACTTCATCTGGTTTTATTGCTTCAGCTGTTTCTTTCATCTCCTTTAATAAGTATTCTTCTTCTCCATACCCGTGGCGGCCAGCTGTATCAACTATAACTATATCAAATCCCTTTTTTAAGAAATAATCTACTCCCCGTTTAGCTAAACCTACTGCATCTTTGCTTCCAGGTTCACCGTATACTGGAACACGTATTTTCTCGCCAAGCTGTCTTAACTGGTCATAAGCTGCTGGACGGTAAACATCAGCGGCTACTAATCCAACTCTATACCCTCGTTCCTTGTAGAATAATGCTAGTTTTGCAGCAGTAGTAGTCTTACCACTACCTTGTACGCCTACAAGAAGAATTACATATGGTGTTTTCTCGGGATCAACTCGTGGTGTTATGTCTCCCCCAAAGAACTCAGATAATACGTCGTATACTATTTTTACAAACCAGTCTCTGCGACTAATACCTGGCGGAGGCTCTTCTTCTAAGGCCTTCTTTCTAATCTTTTGAGAGAGTTCAAAGACTAGTTTAACGTTAACATCAGCTTTTATTAGTGTTCTCTGAAGGTCTCGTATGAACTCGTTTACAGCCTTCTCATAACTACTAGTGCTTTTTAAGAACTTTTTTATTCCTTCACGTAGCCCTTCTAGTCCTAACACCAAGTTCTAATACACCCTTTTAATACAGCACGCCTAATTTCATGTATGCTAGTTTTTCTTTATCCCTACCTGGACTTAAAGATATAGCATACAAGGAATATAAGGATAGTTCATAATTGCTGTTCAAATAATGTTTTGGAATGTTTTGGAAAGAAGAGGTTTTTCGTGATAAAAACTTGTTTCAGCCCGATGGTTCTTTAATTAT
>CAZWTS010000169.1:0-7467 GCA_964637085.1 uncultured Desulfurococcales archaeon
CGTAGAGTTTTCGGTAGAGTAAATTATCTCGATGAACACTTAGGTATGGTTCTACTCGAACTGAAGAATATTGTTGAAGAAGTTAAGTCGAAAAAGATTATTCATAGAATTGAGGTTATTAAAAGAATTGTTTTCTAACCCTCTAGCGTGAAACAGTTTTACTCATACGATATATTGGCGTATACTTTAACGCTTGATGCGTCTTCCCGCTATAGAATATAGTATTTACACCACGATCCCTTAGTATTTGATCTACTTCATCTATTACTAGTTTGCTTGGATCGTATTTCTTAGAGCCTATGATGAAGTTATTTGTATATCCTATTACTGGTACCCACACGTTGTATTCAAACACTATAGGAAATACTGTTTTCATAGCGTTTAGTACGTTGTCATAAATTTTCTCATAGAAGAACGATGTACCAGCCTGTGTGACTATTACTCCGTCGTCCGAGAGTATATTGTATACCTTCTCATAGAATTCCTTACTGTATAGTTGGATTGCTAGGTCTCCTGCAAAGGGGTCTACTAGGTCTAATATTACGACATCGTATTTCTCGTTTGTTTCCTCAACATACTTCTTTCCATCAGTTATTATCAATTTCGTACGGGGGTCTTCAAAAGCACCTTGATGCCATTTCTCTAAATATTTTTTAGCTACCTCAATTACTTCCTCATCTATGTCAACCATTACTGCTTTCTCAACCGTATTATGCTTTAATACTTCCCTTAGCGTTGCCCCCTCCCCACCGCCTATAATTAACACCTTCTTAGGATTGGGGTGGGTAACCATTGCTGGATGGACCAATACTTCATGGTAGATATACTCGTCTACTTCAGCACTTTGAACGTAATTATCGAGCATAAGGGCTCTTCCAAAATCCTCGAGATCTGTTATTGCTATTTCTTGATATTTTGACCTCTTTACTACCAGTATTTTCTTTACCGTGAATATCATGTATGTGTAATCGCTTGAAGGTTGAATTATTACTAAACCATTAACACCGCTCATCATATACCTACCTCATAGTTGGTTATGTATTCTTAGTTAAAACTATTTTTATCTATAATTCCAAGATCCCCACAAGCTAAATATTAATAATCCTCTTTATCTCATCCCTAAGGCCTTGTCTCCCCTTATGCTTATATGTTTCCCATATCTTTCTAAGATCCAATAATCGTAATACGTTATAGAATACTTTTATTACTGGATAACCCGTCTCTGTTTCTATATCCCTCGAGACCTCCCATAAAATGTCTTGTATTCTGGCAACCAGGTCCGCGTCCATAGAGTCCGCGTGATGTACTATTAATGATTCAATCATGGTGAAGGGTACAGTACCATGTACTTCTGCTATCACACGAATTAATTTATCGGGTGCGCGTCTAATTGATAATTCAGCTACCATGGCGAAATCGTGGGATAAATACCAGTCTGTTCTAGGTCTATAGGAATTTGTTGCCGAATCCCACTCATATTGATAATATTTGAATAGGTCGTGAAGAATTGCAGCTGCAACTACTAGATCCTTATCTATGGGCAAGTTATATGTTTCTCTAAGGGCTTCAGCCATATTCGTAGCTAGTCTAGTGACACTTAAGGTGTGTTCAAGTAGACCGCCTGGATAAGCATGGTGTTTTCGTGGTGCAGCAGGGCTTTCGGTTAAGGATATCTTTGGCTGTATATGTGTAAACGTTATTTTTGGATCCGATAATATGTTTAGGACTGCTTGCCTGATTTCCTCATCACGTATTTCTTCAGCGATCTTTTTTAATTGTTCTAGAATATTCTCTCGTTCTATTGCTTTATCCCTCAAACTCTACTATTGGTAAACGGAAGTCTTCTTTTACTACATTAAACACTACGCTTGTAACGGTTCTCTTTATATACGGGTTCTGAAGAGTATTCTTTACGAACTCGTTTAGCTCAGATATATTACGTGTCTTTACTATTACCGCTACATCGAATTCCCCAGTTATATCATAGACTGCAACGACACCACGCTGACGTGAGAGCCATTCCTCTACTTCCACTATATGTTTTCCGTCTACACTCATTAATATTAGAGCTGTTACATCGTACCCTATTAAACGATGGTCTAGAAGGATTGTAAAGGCCCTTATAACATTCCTCTCTATGAGCTTCTTTATCCTCTCGTGTATTGTAGCGGGTGAGAGCCTTAGTTCTCGTGCTATTTCTCTAATACTTGTCCTAGAATTCTCTATGAGGATTGAAAGAATCTTTTTATCTACTTCGTCTAGTTTCCGCCCCCTAACATTACTCTTCATCGCCTTAACCAGTGATTATAAGATGCTGGGGATTATTAAACGTCACCGTGATCATGCGTGTAAAAACTTATTTACTTCGTGTAAAGAACTCTTTACACGGGTGCTGTTTGTGAGGAAGCTACGGCTACTAATAACGATAATAGTAGCACTACTCTGCGCATGGTTCTACACGAACAATATGAGGACATCTTTCCTTATAACTATAGTTGCAGGAGTTATAGTATTGAGAGCTACTGAAAAATTCTCCGAAGAACCCTCTTATGATGAACGTGATAAATTCATAGCATTAATGGCCTCCTATACTACATTTCTTGTAGCAACCATAAGTATGGCTTTACTAGTAATCATAGAAATAATAAGCGGGCTTCTAGGCTTAAACGCAGTGTGTGAGTGGTCTAATAGCATAGCTATACGCTTTGCCCCTTACATAGCGTTTATGTTCGTCGTCTACGCGCTATCCTGGGTGATACTACGAATAAAATACTCATAGAAATACTAGATGGGGGTATAAATGGGTGACAAAGGATGTATTCGCGTACGTTTACGAGAAATACGTGCGAGATATAATCTAAGGCAGGAGGATCTTGCCCGTATGGTTGGTGTTACGAGGCAAACTATAATAGCTATAGAGAAAGGTAAATATTATCCTTCTCTAATATTAGCGTTAAAGATAGCGAGAAAACTAGGTCTTCGCGTAGAGGATATTTTCGAATACGATGAATCCTGTGGTGATTAAGATATGAGTAATATAGTTGTAGTAGAAGATCTTGTAAAAATCTATCCCGGTAATATTAAAGCTGTCGACGGATTATCGTTTACTGTTAGGGAAGGAGAGATATTTGGGTTGATAGGGCCGAATGGTGCTGGTAAAACAACAACACTCCGAATAATAGCAACACTACTAAAACCAACTAGTGGTAAAGTAGAAGTTGCTGGCTATAATGTCCTAGAGAACCCCGATGAAGTGCGTAAGAATATAAGTTATCTTCCAGAAGAGGCTGGTGCTTATAGAAATCTTACTGGAGTGGAATATCTACGGTTTATGGCACGACTCTACGCTAGGAGTGATGAAGAAGTAGAAGAGATGGTTAAAGAAGCAATAGAGATAAGTGGTCTAGGCGATAAAATATATGAGAAAACATCAATTTATAGCAAAGGTATGAAAAGAAGGCTACTTCTCGCAAGGACGTTAATGGTTAAGCCTAAGCTAGCTATACTTGATGAGCCCACTAGCGGGTTAGATGTAGTACATGCCCTACATGTTAGGAATATAATATTAAAGTATGCAAAAGAATTCCATGTAACAGTTCTTCTCTCAAGTCATAATATGCTTGAAGTAGAATATCTATGTGATAGAGTAGGCATTATATATAATGGCAAACTCTATGTTGAAGGTAGACCGCGTGAACTAATTGAAGAATACAATGTTAGCAATTTAGAAGAAGTATTCGCTAAGGTGGTAGGTACTCATGCTTAAGACACTTGTAGTAAAAGAGGTAAAAGATCTATTAAGAGATAGAAAAATACTATTCGCTATGATAATCATGCCGCTAATAATATACATAGGTATGGGAGCCGTTATGGGTGCTATGATAGAACAGAGTATAAAACAAGTAGAAGAAACCATAAAAGCTGGTGTTAAAGTAGCAGTTCTCAACCAAGACGAGGGACCATGGTCTAAGTTATTCATAGATTATGTTAAGAAGTACTGGAATGCCACAATCGTATACATTAACGACACAAATATTACAAGAGCATTGAGTACAACTGATACACTAGGACTTAAAGCACTATACGTGATACCAAAGGGATTCTCAACAAACATTAGTAATGAGAAACCAGGTGTTATACAAATATACTTCATATTACATGATTTAAGTGTAACATCCATGGGGATTCTCTCAGCATATAACAGCATTGTTAACGGCTTCTCAAAATATTTATCAAGTATAATAATTACAAATACCACTAAAGTTAATCCCGCCTTCGCTATGCTACCAGTTGTAAGTAGCTCTAAAGTACTCTTATCTGGAACCTTAGTAGACTCTAATATAGTACAGGCTGTAAGCGGACAATTATTTATGCTACCTATAGCTCCAATGCTTGTAATAGGCTACGCCGCCTCAATAGCCGCTATGAGTATAGGTGTTGAGAAGGAGGAGAAAACATTAGAAGTGTTATTATCACTCCCAATACGTCGAAGAGATATAGTATTATCAAAGCTTACTGGATCGCTAATAATCTCACTCCTAGCATCAGTATCAATGCTAATAGGGTTCTCATACTATATGAACCGCATGAGCAGTATAGGAGTAAACACTAGTGAGGCAACACAGTTATCGGTTACTGGAGGGATATTTAGTCTAATAGGAATACCGGGACTAATAGTCTATTTAGTATCGGTGTTCCTAGCAGTATTCCTAGCATCAACTCTTGGCCTATATCTAGGGAGTTTTGGCGAAAATGTTAGGAGTGCTCAGAGCATGGTAGGATATATTTGGATAATAGTATTCTTCCCGCTATATATCGCGGTATTCACTGATTTCGCGCTAGATCCACTAGCGAAGATTATCGCTATATCACTAATACCCTTCGCCGCACCGTTAGTCGTCCTCAAAGCCTTCATATCAGGTAAAATAGTCTATGCTATATTATCAGTTGTATCAGGGCTGGGATTATTAGGGTTAATAACATATTTGCTTACTAAGCGCTTTGAAGGAGAAAAACTACTTGTAGGGAAACCTAGGAGAAAGAAAAAGAAGACTAGAATCATTAGATTCTAGTTTTTACACCATTTTTTGTAGTGCCTCCATACCTGTCATACCAGGTTTTATCCCTAGCTCACGTGCTTTACTCGTAACCTCCTTAACTGGTTTTTCAAGTAGTTCCTCAATAGAGTTAACTCCGCTTACAACTGCAGCCGCATCACCTAATTTTTCTGCTACATTTATGTTTAGATAACCACACATAACATAGCCCTTATCGGCTTTTACTAGTATTAATGGTGCCTTACCGAGATTTCTGACTTCTAATCCAATAATTTTCCTACCGTTAACATCTACTTGTTTTATGACTATCATAATGTATCCTCCTACTTCTTTTTACGGGTGAAACCGGAAATGTTTAGTATTAGTTCTACTAGTTTCTCGTGTTTGTTTTCTTCTAGTGCTATAGCTTTTATAATAGCTTTTATACTTCCCACATCTATTTTATCGATTATGTCGAGATAGGATGCTGATACGAGAGATTCTAGTTTTTCGTGTCCTAATAGTATCTTAGCTATTTCCTCATTAGATAATTCTCCCTCCGTATTATTGAATCTCCTCCTAAAGACTTCAATTTCTCTAAGTGCTTCTATTAACGCTTTTACAACATAGTAGTGAACAATAGTGTCTTCAGCAATAGTCTTTAATGCCATGCGGATACGGATATCTCTAGCCTTAAGGGATAAGTCTACGTATTCTTTTACTTCAGATTCTTCATCAGCTAACAACTCCATTAAACGGTGTAAAACATTATTTGACATTATTGCCTCCTCCACGAGACTAAGTAAATTAGTCCACTAGAACAATTATGAATTTGTTATTAGACTATTTTATACTTATTCTGAGAGTTCTCTTATGAGAGCTCGTACAGTTAAACGAACAGCATCTTTTGAGGAAAACTGGGGTTTCCAGCCAGTTGACATAGCCTTTGATATATCTAATAGCATTATTTTTACGTCACCAGGCCATCCCCTGCCATCACTTGTCATAGGCTTGTAAATATATCTTACATTTGACAGATTCATTTCTTCTACTACGATATCGGCTATCTCTTTTACGGTTATCCAGTCACTGTTGCCTACATTGTATATATCATATTCTCTTTTACTACTAATGAACTCGTTGAGAACCGAAAATGTAGCTTTCACTGCATCGGTTACATATATGTAACTTTTACGCTGAGTACCATCCCCTAATATTTCTAGTTCTCGTGGATTCTTTTTCAGTTTTAAAATGAAATCATATATAACTCCATGCTTGCTTCTAGGACCTATAACATTAGCATATCTTACTATTAACGACTTTATACCGTATAGTTTACTATAGGTTATGTGTAAATACTCTGATGCTAATTTAACGCTACCATAAACGGATATAGGTTCTAGTGGATAATAATTCTCGGGTGTGGGGAGCTTTTTTGCTTCGCCATAAACAGTGCTTGTTGATGCAAAAACAATATATTTAACACTACCCTGTCTAGCAGCCTCCAATACATTGAATGTTGCTAGAAGATTCTCATTGAAATGTATTCTAGGATTTATTGATGATACTTTGACCTCTGGGTTAGCTGCGTAATGGAATACTATGTCTGCGTCACTAAATACTCTAGTCCAGTACGTTTTCATTTCCTTTAAATCTGCTTCTATTATCTCCAGTTTTGGATTATCTATTACATTTTTAAGATTCTCTCTACGCCCGCTACTCATATTATCTATTACTACTACATCATAATTCCTTGATAATAACTCTTCAACTATATAGCTTCCAATAAAACCAGCGCCACCAGTAACAATAGCTTTAGTCAAATCTCGCTACCTTCCTTCAACTTTCATTTTCGTTATATACTCGTATGCTGATGTTGCTGCCCTAGCACCCGTGTATACTGCTGTAACTATTTGCTTCAATGGAATGTTCGTTACATCACCAGCTGCATAAAGTCCCGGAATATTAGTTGACATATCCTCACCTACTTTTATGAAACCTTTCTCATCTAGTTCTAACCCTATTTTTTCTAGAAACTCGCGTGGTGGTTCTTCACCTATTTCTATAAAGATCCCATCCACTTTCAGCATCCTACCAGATCTTAGCTTAACCCATTCTACCTTATTTGTTCCACCTATTTCTACAACGGTCTCATTTAATACGAACTCAACGTTATCTAATTTCTTCGCTTGCTCTACATATATTGGCTGGGCCCTAAACTTATCACGGCGATGAATTAAGTATACTTTAGCTGCATGCCTCGACGCAAGAAGTACACCTTGGAGTGCGGAATCTCCTCCACCAACAATAGCAACTATTTTGCCCTTAAACAACGGTATATCGCATACCGTACAATAGCTTACCCCACGGCCAGCGAATTCCTCCTCGCCGGGTACACCTAGTTTTCTTCTAACAGTTCCTAGAGCTAGTA
>CAZWTS010000170.1:0-5589 GCA_964637085.1 uncultured Desulfurococcales archaeon
GTTTAAGACTGTATCCATCATTCCAGGCATTGAGACTGCCGCACCGCTTCTAACTGATACTAGTAATGGATTCTCTATGTCGGCGAAATCCTTACCGGTTTTTTCTTCTAGTTTATGCATGTATTCTCTGACTTGGTCCATTAGGCCTTTGGGCAAGTCTAATGAGTTTATAATGTCCCAGATCTGAGCTATTATCTTATCTCTTATTTCTGGGGGAGGCTGTCTCTCTAATTCTTTTACGAGTTTATCTAACTCTTCTTTACGTGGAGCGTAGAAGTCACGGCATGCTTCAGTTGTTATTGTGAAGCCCGGTGGTACTGGTAGGCCTAGTTGAGTCATTTGTATTAGGCTTGCACCCTTACCTCCAAAGAGCTTCTTGTTGCGCCAGTCTCCTTCCTCGAATAAGTATACGTATTTCTTGGGGCCTGGATTACTTGGACCACAAACCATGGTTCAGAATACCTCTGTGGTGTGGGTATGGTTTTATGGAATAAAAGTTTTCTTAGAATTCTACATAATAAAACACTTACAATAAGATATAATTATCGTATTATTGTTAAACTATATGCCTTGTAAAACCAACGTGATTACAACTGATAACAGCCCAGCAACATATATTCCATCAAACGAGCCCAGGCCGCCTATACTTATACTCGTTGCCCCCGATTCAATCATATCTCTAATCTTTAACACATCGGCTCCAATAAGAGTCCCTAGACACCCAGCAACATAGGCTATGGGACCCGCATATACTAGCGGTTTACCTAATGCTTCAACTATTATAAGGCTAGCTGAAGAAGACACTATTGCTGGTATAAGTGTTGGTACTACTACTCCTATGCTATCAACTATTCTCGCTAAGCGGTAAACTATAACCATAGTCAACATGGTTACAGTAGCCGATGCTGGTAAAAATACTGTATCGTTAACCGTTAACAAGACTATTATTGTCACAGAAATTACTAATGGAATAAGAGCGCCACCGATATTCATTGCCAATTCTACGTTGCGATTCCTTACTATTACTTGGGGTATGTACTGATTAAACCCTATTTCTTCATAGTAGACCTTATAGTCTCTTACGTTAAGCCTACGCAGTACTATGTTTCTATTACTTAAAGCAAAGCCCGCTATAAGGGCGATAAGTGTTGTTAGGAGAGCCTCCCTAGAACCCATACCAGCCTCCCTAAGAATACCCGGCATGAGTATTAGTGTTGAAGCTGCTATAATACCAGCAGCCATAAACTCTATTTCCCGTATAAAGGATATACGCTTCAATATCTTCGTAAAGCTCTCCACAATGGATCACCTCCTCCCACAACCAAACCCTAAGGAGACGCTCACTCATACCCTTAGAGACAGGACCCGTATTAGATAGGTTCATGTAATGCTAGCCTATTTATACTAGACTACCCAAGTAATAGTGAGAACTATATATTATGTTAAGGCCTAGTATTCCAGGCTAAACATGGGGTGCTTTAAGCGTGGAGCCCGTGGTTGTTGTAGGTAAGGTTTTATCGGCTCTACACGTAGCATTGTATTCTTATATTAAGCCTGGAGCACCACACCGTTATAGTCTTGATAACAAGCCATACGAGTACATGAACCTTGGCTTCGGGCTCACGAGTCTAGTATGGGATATTGCACGTGATTTCCAGAGGCTTAGTCGCGGAGAAATAGGTTTACCAGATATAAGATTAGGGTTAAGGATTGACCAGGCACTTAGAACCTCACTTGCACGTTACGGGGTACTCCCTCCCCTAGACCTAGTATTCTCAGTTATTCTCGCCGCATCAACTATATCTTATGGTATGGTTCGAAGAGAGGAGAGTGTTTCAGCTTATAAGAAGGCTCTCGACGACGTCTTAATGGCTTCTACTACACGAGATGCAATAGAAGTCTATGAGTCTTTACGTAAACTAGGCTACCATGGAGAGATAGAATTACTGGAATTAAATGGTGTTTCTAGAAGTGCTATAGAAATCCATGGATACAAGATTCCAGATTTATTCTCAGTGCTTGAAAGAGAATATGCATTCTTCAAATATGCTTCACCGTATAAGAAGACTATAGTCGAAGTATCAGAAGCTATTGCATCCGAGTATGAGGGTTCAAGGAGTATTAATAATGCTGTTGTACGAGGCTATATAGAATTAATAGTAAGGGAGGGGGAGCTACGAGAATATAGGAATAGGATTAGAAAAATAGTTGAATTAAAGCTAACTCGTACGCGTAATGGTTTAAGAGAACTCTACAGTCTCGATAAGGAGCTTAGGGGTAAGGGATATGATTTTGAGAGACTTTTAGCGCCACTCGTACTTGCTGTTGCTATTGCATCGCCAACAATACCATTATAAATGTAAAATATAATAGTTTTTAGAGGAACGAAGCTACCTACCGCCTAGAGCGGCGAGTGCTAGATAGAACTCGTAATCGCTTACGTCTCTAAGTACGTTTTCCTCCCTCCTACGGATCCTACGAATCCTGTGGAGTCTAGGCTTTATGCGTATACGCCCGATGGATTGTACAGCTACGCTCATTTCTGGTTTCACCTCTAGTCTAACTATCTCATTCTGGGTTTATAAGTTGGAGTCCTAGGAGCGTTAGACGTATGCCGAAATAAGTTCTTTTAGTATTCCTACAAGCTTACTAACATTTTCATAAGTAGGGTTGCGTCTAACCTTAGCTACTACTCCACGAAATCCTAAGTGGTTTGAAGCTATTATACGTGCTATTAGGTTTAAAAGTGTACGCCCCTCACTATTGAGTACACCATGGCTCCAGTAAGCTGGCTTCATGATCTCATTACAAAGATATTCTAGATATTCGACATCCGTCTTCCTCAACCCCATCCCCTTCTACCCCAACCATATCCTATAAACCTGCCATAGAGATAGGATTTCACGAGACGTATAAGCTTCTTATCAGCAAAGAAATAAGTGAGCCCCATACCGGTTATGAAGCCCCCTACGTGTGCCCAGTAGGCTACACCTGTTGGAACACCCGTTAGGGTCCAGAAGCCCATGAATAACTGGAAGAGAAACCAGAAGCCAATGTATATACTAGCTGGTACAACCATGGTTACAGGGAATATAAACCAGAAGGCGAAGACGCGTACACGTGAGTTGGGATAGGTTAAGAGATATGCTCCTAGTACTCCACTAATTGCCCCACTCGCTCCTACTGCTGGAACAGTCCAGGGATTTAGTGAGGCGTAGGCTTGGTTTAATAGTGCTGAAGGAGGCATTAGAGCTATGCTCATGAGATGGAATATGGTTGCCCCAATACCAGATAATAGGTAGAATACAAGGTATCTAAAATGCCCCATTATTGCCTCGATATTATCTCCGAATATTGCGAGAAACCACATGTTCCCCAACAAGTGTATTATACCCGCATGCATGAACATGCTCGTAAATATAGTCCAGAGCTCCCTACCCCGAGCTATTTCGTAGGGCTTTACTCCTAGAATCCATATAGCGTCCTCAAAGGTTTTTGCCCCAATTATTCCGGGGTATAAGAGTATGGTGAAGAATATTACTGTATTGATTATTATTATGCTATAGTTTACCCAAGGGGTTCTCCGTATAATATTCTCGTCTCCTATAGGCATAAACAAGGCTTCTCCAGCACCCTTCTACACGTAGCTCTTAACACTATAGTATACATGGTCGTCCTAAAAGAATTCTTCTAACCCCCGCTTAACACGTTTTACTACTCCTATGAAAACATTCTTACGTGCTGGTAAAGCAACATTATAGACGGGCACGTTATCTATTCTTGCCTCTAATCGAGTAGCACGATGCGCGTGTCCATGGAATACAGCATCGGTTTTAGTTCTCCTCACTACTTCAGCCATAGCCCTACTACCCATTTCTGGTAAAGCATATTCTGGTTCCCCTCTAGCAGTCTCAAAACCCACCGTGTAATGAGATAATAATACCACGATATCTGATACCCTCCGAGCCCTTGTAATAAGTTCTCCTATCTTCTTAGGCCTCTCACGGTAAACCCTCCACAAACCAGGCATATTCTTACGCTGCCACCGAGTAGGCCTCTCAAGAGCACCCCGAGTACCAATAACACCAAGCCTACATCCACTAACCTCTAATACCGTATAGTCATCGTCAACCCATATTATATCCGGATACTGCTTCCTAAACACCTCCTCTAAACCAATATATTCTTCATTACCGAAAACCGAAACAATAGGAACCCCCGGAAACACTTCACGAGTAACCCTCAAAACAGGTTCCAAAGCCTCAACTCTACCACGCCTAACCATATCACCAACCCATAAAACAACATCAACAACCCCATTACCAGCAACACGCTTAACACTACTAACATATAAGTCCAGGTAATCCGGACTATGGACATCACCAACAGCTAAAACACGAACACCACTACAAACCAAAACCCAAACACACCCCAAACAAACAATTTAATAACACGAGAAAACAAAAACCCTACCCAGGAAATGATGAACCCGCCCAAACAACCCGCAAGAACCGGGGATGACATAACCGGCAGGAACTGAAAACATCTAAACATAACACCAATATAACAAACCTTCACCAATCATTTAGTTCTGCAACTATTTAACATAAGATTATAAAAACTTGGTTCTCAAATACATAGTTGAAGCAAGAATTAGTACACTGATCCTATACACTACTATTTATACTGTCAAATTATACTGTCAAATAGTATTTACAACTATGATTTCACCTTAGAGAGTACATTCTTTAGTTCTTTTTAACATCGAACCTTATTTGAAACGCCAGGATTACACATTCCTTAATTACGGTCAACAACTATCTCTTTATAGGAATAGTTATTATTGTTCGCCCATATTTTGTCTGTTTCCCTATTTCTTTAGCCTTGCTATATGCTACTGCTTTTTTACTGCGATCCCATACATACAATATCCCTTTTTTCCATTTCGTTCCTTTCATATAGTCAAAGAGTTGTTTGAATCCTTCTTCTACTGTCTTAGCAGTTGATGCAACTTTTACTTCTATCGGGATTTCAGTTTTAGACCTTTTTGTTGTCACAATAAAGTCCGGTTGGGCCCGTCCACCAGTATAATTGACTACATAGCCTTTCAGTCTAAGAAACATATATATTAGTGCGTGAAGATCAGTTTCACTCCTAGGTTCGGTGATAACAAGCTCAGGGAATTCATCTCTCAATAATTTTACAATATCTTCAACAAGTCCCATAAATCGTGTCCCATATAGAGTATTTGTATATTATAGAAATAAAAAGTTATCCTAATATTTAATTATGTTCTAGCTAAAATATCTGTCTAATTTTTAATTCTACTCTTGTATTCACAATTTTTCGTTCAAGGAGAATATATCTCGCAGAACTGTTTTTACCACCTTATCTAGATTTAATTATGAAAACTGCTTAAACATTATCACATTTATAATGAACAACATCACATAATACAAACTAATTAAAAATTCGTTTTATAGTGTGGTCATCCCTGCGCGGGTTCATCATTTTCTTTTTTGTTCAGCCCTTTCGAGCTCTTTCATCCCTTGTTTTGTTTGTGGTTTGGGTTTATTTAGGGGTTTCTCT
>CAZWTS010000171.1:0-4141 GCA_964637085.1 uncultured Desulfurococcales archaeon
CTTATGATAGTATATATGGTGCTAATCACTACAAGAATATGTGTCTTCGTATGGTCTACGGCTACCGCGGCTATATTTATAATATCATATATAGCATATAGGCTACTAGCTAGGGATACCAGTTGAGGCTACCGCTAGTATTATTTCGTCGAAAAGAGAAGATGATACTGGTAATAGTAATTTTACTATCAATAGGTTACTTTGCATACGGTCTCTATTACATTACGAATAGCGGCTTAGTTGCTGGTGAAGCAAAATATGTTAGTGATGAGTGCTGGTATGTTTCCGCAGCACGTAATCTCCTACGTAAGGTGTTTGGTCTAGAACCAAACTCTTGTTGGAGTGGGCTTTGTTATGCTTCGGTTTTTGTTAATTCTCCCGAAGAGGTGAATGAAGTAGAAGATTATGTTAAAAATCATGGTGGTATTGTTGTAAAGGATAACTATGTTCACAAGGTTTTAGCTGGATATGATTATACGATAGCAGTTAGAGCTCCACCTCAAGTGATAGAGGAGCTTGCAAGAAATTATACGGTAATTGTAGGTTATCCCTATCCGGACTGGGATGATGTTGCAAATTATTTGAATCTCGAGCATCCTCCACTCATGAAGTATATTGTAATGATAACACTTCTAGTATACGATAACCCGGTTATATGGAAAATCCCTAGCCTAATAGCTGGTTCATTAATATTGTTCTTTGCTTATCTTATAGCAAAGAAAGTTTTCAGTGATGTAGCCGGCCTTCTCGCGGCAATAATAGTTTTCGTAGAACCAGTTACTCGTGCTATGAGTATGGTTGCAATGCTTGATATCTATGTGGCATTGTTTTCGATCATAGCACTATATTTCGCTGTTAAATCGAAGTATTTGTTCTCTGGAATATCGGTTGGTTTAGCTGGTTCTGTAAAAATGAATGGTTTCTACCATGTCCTAAGTATCATTATATCCGCTTGGCGTAACCGGAAAATAAGTAATATAAAACTGCTATTGTATGCAATAATAGTGCCATTAATAGTTTACGTTATGGTAAATGTACCTATAATCGTATATGAAGGGGGATTAATGAAGTGGATAGACCTACAATTGTGGGCGCTAAGCTGGCATACACAATCGAGGCCACCTGGCGGTCCCCCCGTAGCTAATCCTTGGGATTGGTTTCTTTCACGTAATTCTTTCCCACTACATTATAACCCTGATCTTGCAGCGAATCCTAGTCCACCATTAATGTTGTTAACCATACCACTAACTATTATTTTAATACCTCTAGCTTGGAGGGAAAAAATCAAAGGTGCAGGTAGTGTTCTTGCATGGTTTTGGATCCCTATAATGATGTTTACTGCATTATTCCTTATAGGTAATAGGACTCAATATAGTTTCTACTCAGTACAAGTAACACCTATCGCAGCAATAATAGTCTCATCAATAGTGTTCTTTGTATATAGAAGGGATTTATTCTTCGAGGCCATATTAGCATACAAGTTTGACCAACCATATAGAATAGGTCTAATGTTATTACTAGGTTTATCCCTATGGATTACAATAACATACCTTATTCCCGGGCTTATGGGTATAGTTGTAGCATCTGTTATTCTTGGACTATTGATTGCTTTTGGAAAACTAGGATTCAAGACCTCAATTGCGATAGGCTTAGGGGCGGGATTATTAGCTCCAATAATAGTATACTACTATTACTGGGTTAACGCTTCTATTGAGACTTTAAAGTATTTAGAAATAATGTTCCCGTACAATATCATACCCATTATAGCATCCATGATAGCCACTACTGCTTCCACAATGATATTCATGATATTATTGGGCATGCGGCATCGGATTGAATACGTAGAAGAAGATTTTGATCATTGGGGCGAATAGATACCTACTAAAATAAATACAGGGATCCGCACTATATGTTCGATGGGTTAGATCTTAATATGCAGTTACAATTAAATATATCTCCGGATGCAGGAGGTGATATTACATGTATATGGGTACTCGATTAACCCCCATAATAGTAATGGCTATTGTAATAATTGTGGTTGTTGGAGGGGTCCTCACTTATAACTACATGGTTTCGCAGAAGCCATTAACAATAACGACTACAGTTACAGCTACTACTACGGTAACAAGCTATTCAACGATAACTATACCAGCTGGTGAGGCTACGACCTTAACAACGACTACTACAACTACTATTACCAAAACCGTACCCTTGACGGTAGCAGAAACAGTTACTATTACCTCCCTTCCATCACAGCCGCCTAAAACTACAACTCCGACAACACAACCGCCAAAAGTGGAAGGTGAGAACTTCACAGTAGGGAATATCCAGGTATATAGTACAACAACATCTATAGGAGCAATAGGTGTGGAGACTACAAAGGTATTCATGTTGATAAAAATACCCAAGGATATGAGCATAGATGAGGTAATGAATAATCTAAGACAATTAGTCTCAGAGGGTATGAAAATAACTGCTGGTACAGTAAGCGTAAATGTAGAGCAAGCATATAATCCAGCACTAGTAGTGATATTGCCTCGGGGAACACCGTGTACAATGTATAAGGTAGTAGTAAGTGATGGTAACGCGAGTGATGGTAGAATGAGCTTAACAGTACAAAAATATTCCACCGCTGACTACTGTATACAAGTGGTCCCACCAGACAATTTATATGTGGGTATAATAATGCTAAGAAATCTAGTAGTAGGACACTATGTAATAGATGTTACCATGGATCTAGGTAACATTAGGACACAGTATACTATAGACTTAGTATATGGTTAATGGTAAACTCTAATCTATTATTTAATACATGAATTATTCTATGGTTTTAAGATTAGTTTTTCACCAGTAGGATAACTTGTTGGAAGCCAAACAACTAAGTAGACACCCGTATACCATCCCTCAAGTTGATCACAGTAGTGTTTAGAAAAAGGTGATCCACTATTCCCTCCAGGAATAATTGCTAGAGATTTATCGCTACTCATTTCAAATATGGCTCGAAGGCTTGGTCCTATAGTGACTCTAAGCCATGGTGCAACGTTTACTGTATAGAAGCCTCCTGATGCTGGGAGACTGGGATAATTAAATCCGCTAATGTATTTTCCAAGTGGGTGTTCAAAGACGTAATAATGTATTTCACCCCACTTGGTTTCAAACCATTTTTTCTCACTCAATTCTTCTAGCTGTTTTAATGCTTTTTCTAAGGTATTTTCTAACAAGTCAGTTATATTGTTATCAACCCATTTCCTCATCGAACCAGGCGTCTCTAATTCTTTCCTAAGTATAAGTTCGGTGAACTCTAGTGTTAGAAAAGTATCACTATCAATACCAGCTTTTTCTAATTCGTCTTTCCAGAGTTCTTTATGGAAATTCATTAGCCATAACGTATATATGGCTGGTTCAACCCGATCTTTATCCATAGCGTAGTCCCAGGATTCAAGCATATTTATAGCCTCATAGATTTCCGTGCTTAGGGGTTTTCGCCGTAGAAGTTTTATCATTAGAGGAACAAGTGTTTGTGCTGCCTTAGACTTGATATCATGTTGGAGATTCATCATGTCTCCGTCACTTAGTGTTTTCTTCTCTAAGATGTATTCAACTATGCGCTCGTAGCGATACCTATCAAGCCAGTGCCAGCCTAAGTAATATGGATATTTTGATGTATCTATTGGTTTATTGTTAGCCGTTACAATGTATCCCTGGCTTGGATTCACTACTTGTGGTAGTTCTTCTGGAGGTATCCATGTATTCCATAATCCTTCATTATTGCTTCCATTAAAAGGCAAGAATCCTTTATTTAGAATCTCAGTGCCATTAATGTATACTGGTCCCCCTAGTCTAACTGGGATACTTCCTACAAGCATGTATGCTATATTACCATTTCTATCAGCTACAACGAGATTTTGAGGTGGTGCAACATAGTATTTCTTAAAGGCTTCTAAGACTTCGTAGACATCCTTACTCGTACTAGCATAATAGAAGGCAAGCATATCTGTTAACATATGTAGGCCTGACCAAGCTACAGCTACCTTATTATCATCATCTATGATGGGTCCATGCACGGTCTCCATTACAGTAATATTCCTATATACATAGTTATTTCCGTACCTTATTATTATAGTCTCATTCCTAACAATTG
>CAZWTS010000172.1:0-4799 GCA_964637085.1 uncultured Desulfurococcales archaeon
CCCATATAAGAAAAGCTTATCTTGGAATATAGTCTACTCTTTTTTAATATACCTTAAAGCCATTCCCCGAAAATCCATTATACTCTTATAGCCTCTAGCATCCATGTACTTAGATAAGCCGTTGAGGATATCTTCTATAAAGCTGAAGCCACGGCTAAAATACGCTGAAAGTATCCCTATAGCACTTGCACCAGCTAGAATCATTTCTACAGCATCACGCCAATCCATTACCCCACCCGTACCTATTACTGGTACATCAACTTCTAATGCTATTTCTATTATCTTTGCTACTGCAATAGGCTTTATAGCTGGGCCAGATAATCCCCCAAACCCCTCTGGATTACCTAGTAGGGGCTTACCAGTATTGATATCTAAGCTCGTTGCTGGCGCAACAGTATTTATAGCCGCTAGTACATCGGCTCCTGCATCAACTACGAGTCGTGCAACTTTACCCATATCAATATAGGATGGAGTAAGTTTTACGGCAACCGGTATCTTCAAAACACTCTTAGTTTCACGCACGACTTCTACGAGATATTTTAAGTCCATCCCAACACTATAAACATCCTTAGCTGTTGGGCAGGAGACATTTAATTCAACCATGTCTACTCCATTATCTTCTAGCTTAGAAGACACGTCAACATATCCCTTTACTGATCCAGCGCCAACACTACCAATGACTACTACGCCGTGTTTCCTAGCTTTTTCTACTAGTCCGCGTAGCTCGGATATGAAACCATTTATTCCAGGATTACGTAGTCCTATGGCGTTAATATAACCAAAGGGTAGCTTAATGATATTTGGTGGTGGATGTCCTCTTCTAGGCTTAGGTGTAACAGTCTTAGTAGTAACGGCCCCAACACCTTTCTCTATGAAAAGTTTTAGGGCTTCTGTTCCAGGTATCCCAGAAGCTACGACTATCGGGTTCTTTAAAACAATGTTCTTAGTCAACGGTACAGATAAGTCTGCCAAGACTAAATAATCCCCAATACTATATTATAGTCCTAGACTATATTAAGCGTAAGCTGAGTTTAAGGCAAATAGTATTGGCAGGGGATTGAGTAGTGGCTGGGAGAAGGAAGCGTAGGGTAAGGAGGAGTTCGGGGAAGTGGAAGACTACGTTATTGGTGGTTACTATAGTCGCTATAGTTGCAGTCGTTATAGTATTCAATATATATGGTAGTGGTTTTAGCTCGAATACTAGTGGTAATGGTTCTACGAATAATATTGTTGTATCATATAATGGTTCTACTTATACGTTTGGGTTTCCTTATAATACTACAGTAACTTATGTTTGGAGCCAAGAGATAGTTTTTCCTAATAGTACGCGTAGGCCCTATGGGCTAGAATTTGAAGGTATACAGAGTTATAGGGTATTGAATGTTACTGCTAAGAAAATGCTTGGTACTGAGGAACTACCATTATGGTTCTATGTAGTATCTAGTAATAACAATGTTTCGAGAACCGTTTATACCCTTTATAGTACTATAGCTCTACCATTAGAACTCTTAGGTAAACCTACTCTCGCAATGAATCCCGTGGGCAAGGAAATAATTGAGACAAGAATAGGCGCGCGTAAAGCATGGCATTATGTGAGTAAACTTACTCCTCGATCCAAGGAATGCTATGTTTTTGAGGGAGACTACTACTTTGATACGGAAACTGGTGTATTATTGAAGGAGGAGACTAAGTGTTATCCTCCACCAGACTCCGGGTATCCTAATGGAACCTATGTCTACTATGTTAAGGAAATAGTAGAGTTCAAGAAATAAATGTTGTAGTCGAGGAAAATAGCCTTAACTATTTACGTAGCACTATTATTTTAGATTCTCTAATATTACGCGGTAAGCGTTTTTCCATGCTATTTTTTCTATTTCTTCTCTTGTAAACCCGTTTTCCAATAGTTTTTCAAAGAGTAATGGTAGTCCTTCTATTGTTTCTAGACCTTCGGGTAGCTTACTAGTACCCATGTAGTCTGTTCCTAGAGCTATAATGTCTACCCCATAATTCTCCTTAAGGTAGACGAAGTGTTTTACAAGGTCATCTATTGTTACCCTTCCCTCACCTACGAATTCTGCAACAAAAGTTACCCCGATAACACCGTGGTTTCTCTTCAACGCGTCTAGTACTTCATCGTCAACGTTTCTTGGATGATTTCTTATCTTCTTGATGCATGCATGGCTTATTACTACTGGTTTACTTGTAATTGATAACACGTCTAGCATTGTATTTCTACTAGCATGAGCTAAGTCAACTATTATTCCTAGACTATCGGCTAAGTTTACTAGTGTTTCACCAGACCCTGTTAGACCATAGTCTTTCTTAGACATGCATGAAGCAGCATATTTATTCTCATTATTCCATGTTAGCCCTACTAAGCGTACACCCAGTCTATAATATAGCTCGAGGTCGTAGGGGTCCTCTACTGGGTAAGCACCCTCTAATCCAATTAGTATTCCTATCCTATTGCCTCCAAATTCTTTCTCGAGAATACTGCGGGATTCTACTAGATAGAAGTCTTTAGGGCAGCGTCTAACCATGCGGTGATATACTGCTATATGGTTCCATGCTACTGGTAGGGATGCTTTAAAACCATTTACTATTAACCCGCTAGTTGGATCATATATCTTATTTGATGGGAAGACTGCTCCTACAAATAATGCTAGACCACTCCTCCTATACTTTGGTAGATCTACTTGTCTCCCACTAACATCTTTATTGAAGGGCTGGGGGTTAGAGCTTCTAAGGAAATAGGATGAAACATCCTCGTGGAGGTCTATGATGGGGATCTTCTCCATAGTGTTTAACACCTGTTTGAATGGTTTTACCGAAACATTATTAGTATATTAGGCTAAAATACCTAAGTGTCCGAGTCCAAATTAAAACTCATTAGAGTATGGTGGTTTCTTGGAACTAGAGAAATTATCTAATAAGGCTAGAATAGTTTTCGAGGTAATACGTGGCCGTAGGAGTATTAGGGATTACGTTGACCGTGAGATACCTTGGGAGCACCTTAAACTAGTTATCGAAGCCGGGCTATGGGCTCCAAGTGCTAGTAATCTTCATCCAAGAGAATTCATACTAGTTAGGAATAAGGACTTGCTAAGAGCTATTAAGCTAGTATCGCCGGGGTTATCTAGTAATCCAGCTGCAGTAATAGTGTTGTGCATTGATCGTGAGAAAGCATCTAAGGGTGGAAGAATAGGTGAGACTATGGCGCTCCTGGATACCGCTACATCTCTACAGAATATGATGCTTATGGCCTACGCGTTGGGTATAGGTTCTTGCCCCATAGCTTCTTTTGATAAATTAGCCGTAAAGGAGATTCTAGGACTACCAGACCATATAGAACCAGTTCTCTTATTATCCTTAGGCTATCCTAGATATTGGCCTAAACCTCCCCCTAGGAAAAACGTTGAAGAGGTGCTCCACATAGATGGCTGGTAAGAAGCTCTTATATGACCCGTATTTCGAGTTATTATCATTTCTGATTACTAGTGCTAGAGGGCTACTAGAAGAACCAGTTATTTATGGTCCTCTTAGACTAGTTGAAGCTGCAAGGAAGTTATTGGATATAATGGAGGAGAAAGGTATTAGTACTAGTGAGCTTATCGAATTAAAACAATATATTGATGAAAACATTAATACAGTACTCATAGGCGAAGAAGAATTTAAGGCATTCCTTAATGAACTAGTAAAACGATTGTCGAGGATTATTAAGAGTGAGTTAAAGCAACACTAGTGTTTTTCTATATTTACTGATACTACTCCGCCATAGATCTCAGAGTCTATTCTCAGCTTTCTCATAGCTTCCTCGTAGCCCGGGTCTTCATAGTTTGCTGCTATTGTCTTACCGTTTAACTTGATATTAATCCAGCCACCACTTATGTCGCTTTTAGCTTTTAATTTAACGTCTCTTAGCACATCGTATTTGGCTCTAAGTACTCCTCCATTAATATCAGTATATAGGTATGCTTCTCCTCTATAATCTTCTAGTTTTACTTCAAAGTCTCCTCCACCACCATTAACATTTACCTTAGCTTGCAACGGCTTCTTTGTAACTGTTGCCAGCCGGAACCATCCTCCATCCACGTCTATTCTAGTCTTCTCTAATCCATCTATTCTTAGCTTACCGTATCCCCCAGCTATATTTAATTCTAGTTCACTAACGGTGTAATCCGGTAGAATTAACTCGCACTTACCTGACTCTATGTCTACGCTTATCGTTTCATCCCCCATATCTATTGTTACGCCTACATCTCTATCTTTCTCCTTCCATATCTTTACCTTAGGATTATCACCCCTCTTTACTTCGAGTATACCTCCAGATAAGTCTACGACAAGCTTCATGTTCTTCTTAACTGGTAATGGTTCTTCTCTAACTAGGACGAGCTTACCTGTTTTTCCTATAACTACTTTCGGAACACTACTCGACACTCCAGTAACGAGACCACTTATACCAGACACTATACTTGTAACTAAGCCAGCAATCATTCCACCGAGATCTAGTGTTACTTTAGGTGGCTTCTGTTTGTAGAATTTTATCGATAATACATCATGAGCCTTTAAGTGTACTAAGTCTTCTAGTTCACGTGGCGCGTATAGTGATAATACATCTGTTATACGCTCAACTACTTTATCAAATACTTCACGAGGCATTGGATGAATTACTACTTTCAATGTATCAGTTATTATGAGGCGCTTACCTTTCTCAAGATAAGCTCGCGCTATACGCTCGGTTAACTCGAAGCTCATTCTATCGCTTATAACAACAGTTTTTTCCTCCTCTTCTTCCTCCT
>CAZWTS010000173.1:0-3065 GCA_964637085.1 uncultured Desulfurococcales archaeon
AGTGATTACTTTATCTCCAACAACTACTACGTTACCAGTAATACACTTAACACCTACTATAAGATCGTCTCCTACAGTATTTACTTCTACTACTCCGTCACAAGTACATATCGCAAAGGATTCTTCAACGCCCACTCCTATACCAGAGAACAAGTTTACTGCTTTAACGGCTATATTCGTAGTATTAACGGTAATAATAGGTTTGGAACTATTTAGGAAAAAAGAAAAATAGAATATAATAGGAATTATGGAAGAACTGGAGCGTACACGCTTATTACTGTTGCTTGTATTTCAGTGTCTTGTGCCTAGGGTGTATAATTGGAGTGAGCGGTGTTTCTAAACTCTCCGAGATCTCACGTGTTCTCGGCGACCGAGTACTATTGTTCTTCGAAGATATATGTAGGAGTGAAGGTGTTATAGGGCTAATAATATATGGCTCGCTTATTCGTGGAGACTACGTTGAAGGCGTTAGTGATGTTAACATTGCTGTAATAGGCTCTGGGGAAATAGACCGAAAACGCTTATGGAATCTTCTATTATTTGATTCACGTATTTCACCTATATTCCTAAGCCGGGATAAATTAGTCTCTATATGTATGGAGGGGGATCTTCTCTGTCATAGTTTATTCAAGGAGTCAATAATATATTGTGGTTCGAGAAACCTTCGTAAGATACCAGAAGTATATGGTCCCAGGGTTACTCCCCGTACAGTTGAGCAAGCGAAGACTCTAGCACTAGATACTCTTAGCCTAGCTATTGAGGGCTACCTTCAACGCGACTCTATAAAACTCGTAAGAAACGCGTACCATAGTTTACGCTATACTATAACATATTATACTTCTAAGAGTTTATCAACGGTTCCTTTAAGAGATAAAGATACTATAGATCTATGTATAAGGATAGCACCCTCTAATCTTTGCCGATTCTTTAGTGATGTAAGGGCTATGAGGATTAGTAGGCAGGAGCTAAAACTAGCTGAAGTGGAAACATTATTGCATTTAGTTACAACTAGCTTAAAAGTAACTCTTCCGCCAATCTCAAGTCTTATGCTAGCATTAAAGAATTTGGGTGGAGCTAAACCAATAGCGTTAAGAATCAAAATAATAGATAGGAAGCCCTACGGATTGAGAGCACACTACTTCCTAGTAGCAAATATACCAGCGAAGAACAAGATTGTTGAGGCAGAGGTATCATGGGACGGTATGAACGTCTTGAGGGAAGACTAGCTGGGTTAAAGGGGGCCTATTTATTATTCTTTGAATTAGCTGAAGAATTCCGTGGGAAAATAGGAATACTGGGAGAGGTGTTTCTTCGACCGGGACTATACGTTTACATTGGAAGCGGGCTAGGAAGAGGGGGAGTATGGAGTAGGGTAAAACGTCATTTAACTAGTGTTAAGGAGAGGAAGTACTGGCACATAGATTACTTAACTTCTCAGACTACCTATAAGCCAATAGCAGTAGTGGTAATTGAAAGTAGTGAGCCTTTAGAAGAAGAAATAGTTAAAATACTATTAGAAGCCAAAGAGTTCTCTATAGCTTATCCGAGATTCGGTTCAACTGATAAGAAGTCTCCCTCACATCTATTAGTATTAAACTATCATCGAGGCAGCATAGGAGAACTATTAACGAAAACAGTCATTCTACTGAGAGAAAAACTGGGTAAACCCGTATTCATGCTCCGTATTTAAGTTTTACCGATACATGTAATTCTAACGTAATGAAAACATGGTGCTAGTATAATTAGAGTAGAAGACTTATAAGGGTAGGATAACCTAGCAAACCTAACACAAACAAAAATCTGGAATAGGAGTTTGAGTAGAATTGAGTCAAGAAAACGAAAAGAAAGTATCCGAACTTAAACCCGGAATGGATAATCTTTCTCTAAAAGTCCGCGTAATAAGCGCGGAGGAACCAAAAGTAATAACCACCCGTAAGGGTCCACGCACAATAAGTAATGCAGTAGTAGGAGACGAAACAGGTAGAGTAAAAGTAACTCTATGGGGAGACAAAGCGGGGACTCTCAAAGAAGGCCAAGCAGTAGAGATACAGGGTGCATGGACAACAGCTTATCGCGGAGAAGTACAGGTAAACGTAGGCTTCAAGGGAAGCATACAAGAAGTAGAAAGCGAGGAAGTACCGGAAGCAGAAGATATACCAGAGGAAACGCCAAAAGCACCAGAAGGTTATCGTCCAAGTTATCGCCGTAGCGGTGGCTACCGTAGAGGCGGTGGTAGGAGAAGATACTAAGCATTAACTACTAGTTGTACTAGAGTTGAAAGATAATGAGCCAGGAACTATTAGAAAAGAAGTTCACCCGTAAGGGATCATTTGTAGGCCAGGCTTCCGAGAACGAATATTATGTAGCATTAAGTGAGGATAAAGTATTTGCTTTAACAGCTGGAGCATTCTACATTTGGAGTCAATGTGACGGCAATAAGACATTAAAAGAAATAATAGAAAACTTAAGTAATGAGGCAAGTATCGATTACGAAGAACTAGAAAAACCAGTACTAGAATTAGTAAACGAGTTCGTAAGCCTAGGACTCGTAGAATAACTACTAGAGGAAACCATATAATAACATAGTGAGTAGAGATTCTTTTTCTACAAATAATTTTCTTTTAAGCAAGGAGGTAATAGAGCTAAGCTAGTATTATTTGAGAGCTAAGACACTCTTATATCCATCTGTCTGGTTATCTTGATATACAGAGTGGCTAGTCGTGAACGCCTTATTCTGGTATACGAGTAATGCTAAAGAAATATGGAAGTTTGTACGTAATAGAAGAACATACATTAAACTCCTAGCAAGCACAGAAGGCTATAAGCACGTAGAATTGAGGAGTGAAAAAGACATTGTAGAAGTAGCGTCAAGACATAATGGGCTCGTAGGATTCTATGCTTCACCAACAATACATGTTGAAGGTAAAACCGTTAGTGTTACCCCCGTATGGGTTATAGAATTACTCGACAATAATGTATGGAGACTGGGATTAGATGCGGCCTGGCTCATAGTAAATTTCCTACAAGAAAATAATGTTAGAGAGAGCATTTACCTTGTATACTAT
>CAZWTS010000174.1:0-8220 GCA_964637085.1 uncultured Desulfurococcales archaeon
TCTAGGGTGTTTATTTGGTTGTCTGGGTTCTCGTACACCATTCCGGGTCTGCATTTTACTCTATGTTTCCTGCAGGTTTCTTCTATTCTTCTATAGAGTTTTCTCCAAGGATAGTTTTTCGCTCTCCCCGCTATAGCGTAGAGGGGATGGTTTGGGTCCTCCATGAACTTTTTAACTCTTAGCTTATCATAGTAGAAGATACTATTAGTTTGCTTAGCTAGCTCTATGAGGCTTATAATGGTTTCATCGTCATCGTTTACTCCGGGGATTATTGGGCCGTAGAATACCCATGTTTCTATTCCCGTACTCGATATCTTTTCTAGTGCCTTAGCCCTCGCGGTCGGTGGGGGTGCTCTCGGCTCAATGGTTCTAGCAATACTGTTATCTAGAGTTGTTATAGTGAATCCTACGTCTACTTTATCCTTATGTTCTACTAGGATTTTAAGGTCTCTTAGAACTAGGGGGTTCTTCGTCTGTATGCTTACGTGGAATCCATGGTTTAATAGGGTTCTAATAGAATATCTTGTTAACTCGTATAATGCTTCTACGGGTTGGTAGGCATCAGTTATAGTTCCAACACCTACTATTCCCGGAGGCTTTTGTCTTACCTCTCTCTCAAGTACTTCTATTATGTTTTCTTTTACAACTATTATTTCCCCCCAGTGTTCTGCTACATCACGCATTCTCGTGTAGAGCCTAGCATAGCAGTAGATGCATGAGTGCCAGCACCCCATGTAGGGGTTTAGGGCGTAGTCTAGGTCTGGTAACCCGCTTTTACTCAATGCTTCTCTTATCCTAGTAAACCTGATTTCAGTCATTCCCTATCCACGCTAGTCTTGAACTAGGTAATCGGTTATTCTCCGCACGTAGAGTAATCGTTGGAGTAGACGGGATGATTTCATCCATTTCCTAGCTCCCAGTTTTGTTTCACGGTCTATTACTTGTATGGCCTCCCACATATTACTAGTTCTTAGGACTGGTTTACTTCTAAGCATTGCACGGATATTTTCTCTCACAAACCATACTCCTATGGGTAAGTTGAAGCCCGGGTATATTTCTCTCAAAAGTATTGCTACTGCCTGCCTACGCCTAGCGTAGAGGTGTTCTGCTACAGCTAGCCTTGTAGCATAGTAGCATCCACCTATGCTAGCATAAGTTGTTCTACCCTTGTATCCCTCATAGTCTCCCTCAACTACTATCTCTGTTTCACCTGGATTCCACGTTGACCCCGGCCACCATGCCTCCATCCACTCAAAGCTCCATTTACCTGGTACGAGTATTGCTATGAAGAGGTTGTCATAGTGTCTTCTAACGTATACTTCTATTTCATTTATCTCGGGATAGTCTTTAATCTTCTCTACTAGGTGTTTTGAAATAGTATCGTCTACTGCTGTTATACTCCACCGTGTTGGGACTAACCTGCGGTAACGCTTAGTTCCTAGTGCTCCAACACTAAATATCCTCTGTATATGGGTTACTGGAACACCCCTACGGTATAGTTCTATTACAGCATTAACGGCTTTTAAATCAGTATCAGTATATACTCTATCAATAACTCTAGGTATACGTGGATTACCTACTACACGAAAAGATTTAAGTGGAGCCCTCGGCCCCTGAGGAGGCTCATATTCGCTAAAGGATAGTATGGGTTTAGGCGGCTTCTCTAAGTATACTTCCACTTCAACTGGCTTAACCGATAAAACTAGGTCATGTAGCCTAGTAATATAGGAGCTATAAACGTCTCTTACAGCTATTTTCTGAGAACCAGTTACAAGACTCCAACGGTAATCAAGTATTTTCTCCAAGTTGAGGTTAACCCATTTCTCGGGTAAGTCGTAGATACTAGTATCCCCAGTTACTGGGGGTAGGGAGGGACCCACGTTAACATAGGGGTAACCATAGCGTCCAACAAATACGGAGGGGGGAGATGAACCGTAAAGCTCACGTGAACCGTGAACTCTCCTTAACTTCACCATAGCCATACGCTTAGCTAGTAGCGGGCAATAACTTAAACCACAGAGACCCCTACCCCTACATATAGCACATAGCCTTGGATCTATTCTAACATGCTCTCTCCTAGGCATTTCTAAGCCTCAGATACCGTATCTTTTCTTATTTTTCCTTGTCTTCAGGGCTTATAACGTGTATTCTAAAAGTATTACTAGACTATGCTACTGTTATCCTAGTCATTAATAGAGTCTTTAGGAGTGGGATAAATAGGCTAGCACGCTATAAATGAGACGAAACATTAATTAGAATCAACAACACAGTAAATAATCAAAAAGTGGTACTCTGAGGGGACAGCTACTTCTCATCCCTCTTTTTTACGTGGAGAGTAGCTCGTCTTCTCTCCAACACTATAGGTGTTGGTTGTGGAGAATAGGTTTTCAAAACATAAAAATCTACTTAGATTAACGAGGAAGAAGTCTCGGTTAGTAATAGCTAAGCGGTTCATATCGCTACTAATACTATGCCTTATGCTTGCATCAACAGCTACATCGTTTATAGGTCCCGCTATAAGTAGTGGTGATTCAAGAGAACCTATATGTAAGTTTGATGGCCCTGATACAAACTGGTATATAGAAATAACAGACTACGTAGTCTATGGTCCAAGTAATCCGAGAGTAGGCGACGACCTAGTAGTATTCTTTACAATCAAATATGTTGGGAAGAGTGGGCAAGCAGTACTAGATAGAGTATATGTGAAAGCCATTCTACCAGATGGGAGTACTAGGGAGTATGAGGATCGATCATTTAGGGGTAAGACGCTAGGTCCCGGTGAATCAGTTAGATTTCACACTGAGATAGAAGTGTCTATGAAGGGGACTTGGCATCTATGGCCTTCCATCGAATACCATGTTAGTGGTAGCGCTTATAGTTCCCCAGAGCGCTGGCATGAGTGTACGATAATAGTCTCCGAGAAAGAAACAACTACTACTACAACGCCGGAGCCTTTACCTGATCTATCTTTTAACCCGCAATACCTGCAACCCTTAGGGTATAGTAGGTGCGGAGGCTTCTACGCACATATAAAGAATACTGGGAGAACTCGGGTTACAGTAAATACGACTGCCCTGTTTAGAATACGTTATGGGAACAATATTATCGAGGATAGAATGGTAACGATACCAGCATTAGATGTAGGCGAGGAAGCCACTATATATTCTGGGCCATTCATAGGTGTACCGGGAAGAGAGTACAGGGTTACAGTAATCCTAGACTACGGTAACATTGTTAGTGAGATAAGTGAGTCTAATATTAGAAGTCTCACAATAACGTATAGTAATAATAGTCTCCCAGTACTCGATTTAGAAGTAAAAAACCTCGAATACACGGGTTCTTCAATAAACTTTACAGTAAAGCATAGCGGATGTATAGATTCACCACAAGCTATAGCCCACTTAGGGGTAAGGTCTCCTCCAACCAACGAGATAATAGAATTAGATAACATTACAGTACCCTCTCTAAGCGGACTAGATGAAGTAGAGTTAAGCTTCAACGACCTCAGCAGCTATATTACTAGCAACCCAGAGCTATCTGGGTATACTGATTTTGAAATCCATGTATGGATTAATGTAGTTGAAATAACATACCAGGTAATGGGCCAACAAGTAGTTATTAGAGAGAGCAATGAGTTAAACAATGAGCGAACCCTACACATTACTACAGCTCTAATAATAGAAGGCCCGAACACCTATTTCTTGAAGAGGAGGACTGGCTACTCCGACTACTTGATAAGGAATCCTAGAGATCTCTGGAGAGCAGTAGGAGGAGTACCGGGTAAGAATATTACATACGAGTATGAAGTAGAGGGATGTAATGCTTGGATAAGGAGTAGTAGTCCCACTAGCCTCATAATAACAGTACCCGAACGGTGCACGGAGAGGGGATTAACTCTTAGAGTTAAGGCTTCTTCTGGGGGCATTGTAGCGGAAAAGGATGTCGAACTATTATTCTATGATATCGGGGAACCTAGGCCGAAATCATATTACTTGTATAGTGATTGTCTCAGTAATGACGAGTTAAATGCTAATAGTGGATTCGTATTCGCAGGTAGCCCTATAGAGATATGGTTTTCTCCAATAGAACTATTGCTACCAGTAATCCATACTCATGCGACTGGTCAGAGAGTAACCTATGAGGAACCAGAAATTAGTGTTGTAGTGAAATGGCAGGTTAATGGTTTTAATAGAACCTATATTGTACCCTCAGAGAATATTAGCGTAGACTGGAGTAGATACTATATAGTCTTTACCATTCCCAACGACGTAGTCTTCAACGAGGTCCACGATAAAGCAGTTCAAGTAACCATTAGCTTAATAATAGTATCGGGGAGTAATCAGAGAATAAGATACGACTACGATTACTGGCTACATGAGGAACCAGTACTTCAAGTATACTTGAGGAGCTTTAACTTCCCCAACACCCCATGTACAAGCGTGTCTTGGAGTATGTGGGAGGATTTCTGGGGTGTTACAGCAGTAAACGAATGTTTAAATAGGGATTATTGTGCGTGGAAGGATCCAGCCTCCTATTTAATCTACGAGCAAGTGTTTAAGGAAATGTGTGATGTGGGGAGATGCTTTAGCTATGCTCTATCTAGCCAGAAATTCTATGAAGACGACGTATATGCTTGTGGATACTGTGGAAGCTCTACACCACAACCATTCGCAGTACGGGATATGGAGATAGTATGTACAAACGATATATGTGAAGCTGGAGGAGAACCACATTGTCCGAGTAAGATGGCTCTTACAACATATCTCACATACGAGTACATGTGGGCTCTAGATGAACGGAATGTCTTGAGAGGACTCGACAAGTTCGATAGATATAGGGCTGGTGAGGATATTGTTCTAGAAACCCTTAACGAGCTAAGGGAGTGGGAGAGCCTACCACCAGAAGAAAAGTGGAGTAACCCGTACATTATAATGATGATTCCACCAAATTATGATGAGATAAGAAATGCCCATGCAGTATTAGCTTACCGTGTTGAGGAAATCAATGAAACCTATGTTAGGGTATGGGTAGTAGATTCTAATAGACCCTTCCAGCCAAACAATTCCACAAACCAGGATAGAAGCCATATAGACTTCTACTGCTGTGGAAGTGATGGTAGATGGAACTTCGAGTTTAGATTTAATGATGGTAGAGTGCTAAGTGATTTCCTATATGCTTCACCTACAGACTTGTTTGAAGGAGACTCTCATGCCATTACGAGTCTAGATTTTCTCTTAGGAGTTGCAAAGCATCTCATGTTGTTCTTAGAGCTATTAAGCAATCTTGGCGCGGCACCCGAGTCTTCAAACAATAATATTACAACGCCTTCACTCTACATGGTCTACTCAGATACGAGTCTAGACTACATACAAGTTGAAGACCATATGGGTAGGAGAATATTCGATCCAGCTACTGGTGGATTCGAAGAAGACCCATATAAGATGAGTGCAAAGATAGTACCACTACTTTTGCCGGCTCCAGTATACGTTTTCGTAGGTGATGGTGGAGAACAGGCTAGGATAACTCTACAGCTACGAGAAGAAGGACGCACAATAGTATTGTCTGAAGATGCTGAAAGATCTATTAAAGTAGAATACCGTGGGGGAGGAGGACAGTTAAACGAGTTCTCAATAAACCCGCGAGTACTTGAGGTTTCAGGAACTAGTATAAAGGGCTTCATGGTGACTAGCCATAGTATTAGTGGAGAGTACCCGTATGAAATAATAGTTGGTACTAGACCTGGGCAATTATCTTTTAGAATAGTATTCGAGGATAATGGTTCCTTAGAAATAGTGAACTTGGGTGAAGAAACCCTAGTATTCGATCTTAGAATGAATAGATATGATTTTGATAAGAGGGAACCAGTTGGTGAAACCTATGATGGATTAGAAGCTAAGCCTGGTTCAACGCTAATAATTGCTCCCGAATCCTGGGAGAATATTGTAGGTAGTAAAATAATTGTTGGAGTTGATGAAGACTCTAATGGAGTAGTAGATTACGAGGAAGCAGTAGAGCCTAGAAGTATACGTCCCGTAGCCGTAGCATCCGATATCTACGCTTATGCTAACGAATCCGGTTATGCAAAAATAGTTCTCGACGGCTCAGCATCTTATTCCCCCACCAACAAGCCGCTAACATGGACTTGGAGAGGAGACTTTATCGAGGGACGAGAAGTAAGGGGCGAAAAAGTTACTGTTACTATGACTACGGGTACATGGATAGTAGAACTCGTTGTAAGCGATGGAGAACTCGAATCAATACCAAAAGAGATAAAAGTACACGTACTCCCCGAAGAGTTAAAGCCAGGCAATGAAACTACAACTCCTACTCAAACCCCAAGTCAAACACCTAGCACTAGTACTACAACAGAGAGCACTATACAACAATCAAGTAGGGTACGAGGCTTCCTGGAGGATATCTTAAGAGTAGTAGAAGAGAAAACAATGTTGCTCGTAGTAGGCGCACTAATAATACTAGTACTAGTTATCATAGCATATATCCTACGTAGTAGAAAGTAATCTATAATTATTTTTAACAACTATACACCTCTATTTTGAGGAAGAACTTATAATCGATCCTAGTAAAACTGGCTTATCCTTAGTGTTAAAGAAGATTAGCAAAGATAAGGTAAGGCTACTAGGAGCTGAAGCTTCGTGTAGGAGTGTTTTTCCATTCGAGACAGTTGAGGAGGCTTTTTAGATGGTTTAGATGAAAAGGCGTGTATAAGCAACTAGGGGTTTTCATAGTCTTAGATAATAATTATCTAGTTATTTTTGCTTTTAGATAGATAGTAATTTATTTTTCGCGTAGAAGTATAGTTTGATGTGGGGTGTTGTTAATGGTCTGTGAGTGTAGGGATTTCCTTGTTAGTCGTAGGAGTATACGTTACTTCGAGGATCGCGATGTACCGTTGGGGGAGGTGTTAGAAGCTATAGATATTGCTAGGTATGCTCCTAGCGCTAAGAATACGCAGCCTTGGAGGGTTATTATTGTTAGAGATAGAAAGATATTAGAGGAGTTATCGGGTATTCATGGTGGGGCTTCACCGTTAAGGAGGGCTAGGTTAGCTCTAGTTGTTTTAGCTAATATGAACGAATCGCCTACATCATATCTCGTTGATGCATCATTATTCGCTATGTATTTGTGGCTTGCACTACACTGTAGGGGTCTTGGAGCCGTATGGATTCAGACTCTAAGGAATATTGATGATGTAAGGAGAATACTAGGCGTACCAGAAGACTATGTACCCGTGGGTATTCTTGCTACCGGATGGCCTGCTGAAAAACCCAGTCCTAAGCCTCGTAAGAGTTTAGAAGATATAGTATTCTTAGATAGATTTGGTGCTAGGCTTAGGGGATAGTGGTTCTAGAAGCCATTTCCAGAGCGGTTTCACTTCTATGATATTATTGTTTTGGATTATCTTATCCTCCTGATCCCATGTTATTATTGTTAGCTTACTTGCTCCAAGTCTTTTTGCTGCCTTTATTAGTGGACGTAGTTCTCTTTTCATATTATCCTGGTTTAACTCATAGGTTACTTGGATTAATTCTTCTACTCTAATCCCCTTTCTTAATACGAAGTCTACTTCGTTTCCATATTCATCTCTCCAATAATTTATGGTTATTAATGGGTTAATGTTCCTCCTCCTCAGTAAGTCTAAGTATACGGCGTTCTCCATTAGTTTTGATATCTCCTTTTTAACACCATATACGTTGAGTAGCCCGGTATCAACTATGTATATTTTCCGTGGAGACTTTACGGCTTCCTGGATTGGAGTACGTATAAGGTATACGTTGAAGAATAATAGTGCGTCCTCCATTACCTGTAGGTATTCCTGTATGGTTGCTTTCGAGACACTTATACCTATGCTTTTTAGAGTATTGTAGAGTTTTGTTAAAGTATAGTATCGTCCATATTTCTCAGCGAGCATTTTTACAAGCATTGATAGTATATGTGGCTTCCTTATACCATGTCTTTCAATAATATCTCGGTAGAAGATACCATCTCTAATAGATACTAGGAGCTCGTTGTAGAGTTGTGGTTTTAGTATTGGTTCGGGAAACCCCCCTTTCTCAAGATATTCTCTCAGTAGGTATAATATTCTTCCTTTTTCCTCAGTGTATTCGAGTATTTGTTCATGTAGCTTCATGTTCTATGCAACAAGATAATCGAGGAAAGAAAATGGCAGTAGGAAATAGGTACAGAAACTACCACGGAGGG
>CAZWTS010000175.1:0-2520 GCA_964637085.1 uncultured Desulfurococcales archaeon
TCTATTCGAGAATGCTATAAGAATAGAATTGGATCCAATAATGCTAAAGGATAAGGGAGTAACCGTAGAACAAGTAAAGAAAATCGTTGAGAAACTAAAACTAGGTGCTGAACGAATAGAATTAATACTAGAGAACGATACTAGTGTAATAATAGTTAAGTTTGGTAGCGAATTAGAGATAGCAAAATTGAACAAGGCGAGAGAAAAGATAATGAATGCTAAAATAAAGGGTGTTAAAGGAATAAAAAGAGTTATTGTACAGAAACGTGAGAAAGAATATGTATTACTAACTGATGGATCAAATCTTGCTGGTGTTCTAGGAATAAAGGGAGTAGATCCTGTAAGAACAACAACAAACAGTATATATGAAATAGAAACAGTTCTAGGAATAGAAGCGGCACGTGAAGCTATCATTAGAGAAATAAATGGAGTACTACAAGAACAAGGACTTGACGTTGACGTGCGACACATTATGCTCGTTGCAGATATAATGACGTGGACAGGTAAGGTTCGACAAGTAGGCCGTCACGGTGTAACTGGTGAAAAGGAGAGTGTTTTAGCACGAGCAGCATTCGAAGTTACAGTACGTCACTTATATGATGCGGCTGCTAGAGGAGAATTAGATGAATTAAAAGGGATAACCGAAAACGTTATAGTAGGTCAAATAATACCCGTAGGCACAGGCATGGTAGCATTACAAATGAAGTTAAGGCAGAAAAAGGGTAGGGGTGAAGAGTAGTGGTTATTGATAGATCGACTTTTGAAAACGAACTACGTATTGCTATACGTACGGGTAAAGTGGTTCTGGGGTCTAATAATACAATAAAATTAACAAAATTAGGTAAGGCTAAACTAGTAGTTATAGCTTCAAATGCTCCTCCACATATAAAGAAAGATATAAAGTATTATGCCAAGTTATCTGGTATACCCATATATGAGTATGAGGGTACTAATCTCGAACTTGGAGCAATTTGTGGTAAACCATTTAGTGTTGCCAGCTTAGCTATAGTTGATCCAGGCGAATCGAATATATTACTACTTCTAAAAGAGGAAGAGGTGAAGTAGCTCGCCAGAGCGTATAAAGTTAACGCAGAAAGAAATAAAATACATATCATTATTTCAAGATGTTACTGGTGCTTCTGTACGAGATTGTATAATAGACGAGGATAATAACAGGATAATATTTCTAGTTAGACCAGGAGAAGTAGGCCTTGCTATAGGTAGGGGAGGAATTAATATTAAAAGACTTAGAAAGCTGTTAGAAAAAGATATAGAAGTAGTAGAGTATGCTGATAAACTAGAAGATCTTGTAGTAAATGCGTTGATGCCAGCTCGAGTAAAGAGTGTAAAATTAGTTAAAACAGCGAATGGTAGAAGAGTAGTATATGTAACAGTAGACCCCAAAGATAAGGGTATAGCTATAGGAAAGGGAGGGCGCAACGTATCTAAAGCAAAACTCATTTTAAAGAGATATTTTGATGTAGATTCAGTTGTGATAGTCTAAAATCATTAACATTTATAAACCAACCATAAAAATCAAAGGTAGAGGTATACCAGAAATGACGGGTAAAAAAGCTCCCAATGGTCTATTTGCAGCAAGAAAATTAAAGCGAAAGAGACTCAAATTTAGATGGAGTCAACGTGAGTTCAAGATAAGAATGTTGCAATTAAAGAAGAAGTATGATCCTTTAGAAGGAGCACCAATGGCGCGAGGAATAGTATTAGAAAAAGTAGGAGTTGAAGCACGTCAACCAAATTCTGCAGTACGTAAATGTGTAAGAGTACAGCTAGTGAAGAACGGTAAAGTGGTAACAGCCTTCGTACCTGGTGACGGAGGATTAAACTTTATTGACGAGCACGATGAGGTAATTATTGAAGGTATAGGCGGTCCTAGAGGGCGTTCAATGGGTGATATACCAGGTGTACGCTACAAAGTAGTAATGGTCAATGGTGTTTCATTAAAGGCATTAATTGAAGGAAAGAAACAAAAACCAGTTCGCTGATACCTAGAAACCGCTTAAATTCTTTCAGAGAACTCTTGGCGTTATGTCCTAGCTTTACTATTTGTGATAAACTCACAAATGATTAATCCCTCATTCCGAGTGAAGGGCAGCATCCATATTTTGTTTAAATTTTATAAGGGGAAATATAACACATTCAAGAGGAATATTAACGAGGAATCTTAGCGATGAGCGGCATAGAAGCTGTTCCGGAAAGAGTGAAATTATTTGGTAAATGGGAGTTCATAGGTATTGAGATAAGAGATCCCAGTCTTAAAAAGTATATTAGCTTAAAGCCAATATATGTTCCACATACGGGCGGACATCATGAGCATAGAAGATTCGGTAAGGCAGAAGTACCCATAGTAGAGAGATTAATGAATAAGTTAATGTTGCCTGGTAGAAATACTGGTAAGAAACATCTAGCCTATAACATAGTATCTAAGGCTTTTGATATAATATATTTGAAAACTAAGAAGAATCCAATACAAGTGTTAGTAAGAGCAATAGAAAATGCGGC
>CAZWTS010000176.1:0-5494 GCA_964637085.1 uncultured Desulfurococcales archaeon
ATACCATTTGTGCCTTGTCCATGTGATAGATCTACTAGTACAACTATTCCGGCAGGTCTCGCTGATGCCGTTAAAACTGGTATGAGCAATCCTATTAATAGAATTAAACCCAATATTTTCTTCATACCATATAACCTCATCAACTACTATTCGATTTCTGTGCTAGATAGTGTGGGCTCTCCTTTATCAGATTACTGGTGTAATACCTTCAATCCTAGAAGTATTAATGTGGCTATATAATAGTATTACATTATAAAATATTCTTAAATAGAGCGTACTGAGACAAGAACACGGGGATAGAAGTGCCCACTAAAACCACGATTGCAATAATAGGCATAGTAATAGTAATAATCGCAATAGCACTAGCCTATATGACAACTCAACAAGCACCCTCTCAAACAACTACTACGCCTGCAACGTCTTCCCCAACATCTACTTCGCCTACAGTTACGGAGACTGTGTCTTCCCCGTCTTCTTCTCCTGCATCTACGGTGACTGAGGTAACGTCTTCTCCAACAACTACGTCAACAAGCCCCACTACTACACCCCAAACAACCACAACAACACCTACAACAACAACCACAACCGCTACGGCTACAACACCCGAACAAGGTATAGAAATAGTAGTTATCTCAAGGCATCCAACAGATATACTAGAGAAAGCCAGAATAGAGTTTCTAAAAAGTGATTACGCGAAAAAATACCATATAACCAATATCAAGACTGTAGTGCTAGCTGCTGGTCTCTGGCAACAATACATAGAATCTGGTAGAGCAGATGTAGCATGGGGTGGTGGGCCAACACTTTTCGACTACTTATATCAGCAGGGCCTATTAGCACCATTGGAATCAGAGGAAGCCCTTCAAGCACTATCCCAAATACCAGACGAGATTGCTGGTATGCCAATGAAGAGGGTAGGCCCCGACGGCAAAATATACTGGGTTGCAGCAGCAATAGCAAGCTTCGGCTTCACTGTAAACCACAAAGTATTGAATGAATACGGTTTACCAGTGCCTAAGCATTGGGCTGATCTAGCCTCACCAATAATGGGTCAACCATTACTTGTCATAGGTACACCAGCTGTGGGTATAGCTGATCCAACACAGAGCACGAGTAATACGAGAATGTATGAAATAATTCTCCAGAGATATGGTTGGGATGAAGGATGGGTTATCCTAACGGCTATGGGTGCAAATGCTAAGATTTATCCAGCAAGTGGTGATGTAAGAGATGCTGTTATAAGAGGGGACATAGCCGTAGGCATAACTATAGACTTCTACGGTTATACTGCAATGATGTTAAACAAAGAGTGCGAGTATATTCTACCTGAAGGCGAGACTATAGTAAATGGTGATCCAATAGCATTGGTAAAGAATTCTAAGCATCCAGAGGCAGCACAAGCATTCATAGCATGGGTTCTAACGGAGGGACAGAAAATATGGCTTGACCCAGAAATAAATCGTTTACCAGCAAACCCCAATGTGTTTAAGACGCCAGAAGGACAAAAACGTCAGGATCTATATGAGGCCTATGTTAAGGCTACTCAGAGTAAGGGTATGCCTTTCAACGATTCTCTAGCAATGAGTTACGAATTCGCTATGCAGCAATATTTCCGTGCAACTATAGTTGAAGTAGATGACTACTTGAAAGCAGCGTGGAAAGCAATATTAAACAAGTACTTTAATGGAGAACTTAGTGATGATCAATTAAAACAATACATGGAGAAAATGGGTGCACCTTTAACATTCAAAGACCCAGAGACTGGGGAGACCGTTAAATTTACAGAGGACTACGCCATTAAGATAAACCAGCGCTTAATTTCAGATCCGGCTTTCCGGTCGGCTATAATTGATGCTTGGAGGAAAGCTGCAATAGATAGGTATAATAGCATAGTTAGTGAACTCGGAGGATAACGATGGGGTTATTGAGGAGAATTAAAGAGTCCCTTGACCCCGTACTAGGATTCCAAATAGGATTCCCAGTCTTTATGTTAACTTTTTTCTTGATAGCACCTATCCTAATGGTTCTCGTAGCGGTAACTCACTATAACTTCTTTGGTATTTTTACTGATCCCACGATGTTCCGTATTCCATCGTTTGATGAATTCCTTAAAGGTTTTGTGAAATCTGGTGTTCTAGGTAAAAACACTATAATACGTATAACTGGCGTTAGTTTTGGTGTAGTCTTAAACTCTCTCGTAACAGCTACAGTTGTAACAATAGTAGCGAGTATCCTTGGAATAATAGTTGCTTTTGTCCTAGCCAGATATACTTTTCCTGGTAAGACAATCTTTAGGATACTAGCAATCGTACCCTTACTCATGACTCCATTTATAAATTCATTTGTTATTCGTAGAATGTTTCACTGGAATTATGGTTTACTCTCATGGTTCGTCCACGATGTAATGGGGATTCCTATCAAAATAGGGGTAGAAGAATATGTTGGTGTAGCATTGGCACAAATAATAACATTCTATCCAATAATATACCTGAATGTTTATGCGAGTATGATGAATATAGACCCTAGCCTAGAAGAGCAAGCAGAAAACCTTGGTGCAAAGGGGTTCAAATTATTTAGAAGTGTTACATTACCGTTATCTCTACCAGGTCTTGCAGCGGGGGCCGCAATAGTATTTATATTCTCGCTTGAAGACGTTGCTGGTCCTATAGTATTCGATAGAAGAGATTATATATCCTATCGCATTTTAGAAAGATTTCAATCAGCCTATACAGGACAAATGGATCCGGAAGCAGCTGCATTATCACTAATACTATTAATGCTAGCTTTATCGGCTTTCATAGTAATAAAGAAATATGTTTCCCTACGCCAATATGCTATGATAAGCCGTGGAGGCCGGTGGACTCCAAGAGTTAGAAGACCTGGGATTAAAGGTCTACTAGCAATATACCTATTCGTATTACCATTGATATTGTTCACAGCTTTTCCGCAAATAGGAGTATTTGTTTTTGCTTTCAGTCAGGAATGGATAACTTCTCCCATCCCTCAGGGCTTTACACTAGATCACCTAGCTCAAATAGTAGCCGATCCAGCTGTTAGGACAGCAGTAATAAACAGTCTAATTTATTCTTCTTCGGCTCTAGTACTTATTATAATAATGGGTGTTTCGGCAAGCTATGCTATTTCACGTGCAAGAATACCGGGTATAGGTCTTCTCGATGTCCTCGTAACAATGCCTATAGCTTTGCCAGGTTTAGTTATAGCTGTAGGATACTTCTATTTCTTTACAACATTTTTCAGGGGTACAATGCTCGATCCCATTACTTATGGTCCCGCATTGTTACTAGTATTTGCTTATAGTGTGCGTAGACTACCCTTTACTGCTCGCGCAGTATTCGCTGGTCTACAACAGCTTCACATTGCATTAGAAGAATCTGCAATGAATCTTGGTGCTGGTAGGCTTAGGGTTCTCAAAGACATAGTTATACCATTGATAGGCTTAAACATATTGAGTGGCGCACTAATAAGCTTTGTATACTGTATGAGTGAAGTGAGTACTAGTATTACATTAGGGGGTCTAGGAGGTATTGGAGCAGAACATTCCGCTCCAATAACATTCATAATGAAAGAATACATTATAAGTCCAACGGGGCCATACGTAGTAGCAGCTCTAGGAGTTCTCTTAATATCTATACAGTTAACAGTTATAATCATAATAAACCTTGTATTAAAACAGAGATACGCATACATAGGTGTATAACGTCTTGGTCTATGTTAAACTAGTAGGTGTTACAAAACGTTTCGGTGAGGTAGTAGCAGTAGATAAAGCAACATTCACCGTAAACGATGGCGAATTATTCACACTATTAGGACCAAGCGGATGTGGTAAAACAACAACACTTCGTATAATCGCTGGATTCGAGTATCCAGATGAGGGCCACGTATTCTTCGGCGATGATGAGGTAACATATAAGAAACCTTATGAGAGAGGAACAGCAATGGTCTTCCAAAACTATGCTCTATGGCCTCATATGACAGTCTACGATAACATAGCTTACGGTTTAAAGCTAAGAAAGCTTCCAGCTGATGAGATACGTGCTCGTGTAATGAAAGTATTAGAACTAGTTGGGCTAAAGGGCTTAGAGAAAAGGTATCCGCTTCAGCTTAGTGGTGGTCAGCAGCAAAGAGTAGCTCTGGCAAGAGCATTAGTAGTTGAACCAAAAGTACTCTTGCTAGACGAGCCATTAAGTAATCTTGACGCCAAGTTAAGGTTAAGGATGAGGGAGGAAATAAAAAGGCTTCAGAAGAATCTAAAGATAACAACAATTTATGTAACCCACGACCAAGAAGAGGCAATGAGCTTATCGGATCGTATAGCTGTGATGAATAAGGGTAAAATACTACAGATAGGGCATCCAAAAGAAGTATACAATAACCCACGAAACCTCTTTGTAGCGACCTTTATTGGTAGGAGTACGCTTCTTCGTGGAAGAATAATGGGTTTGGAAAGCGGCCTAGTTAAGGTAGACTATGGTGGACGAATTATTGAGGGGAGAATAGCCGAAGGCTTTAAGGTTAAGGAGAATGAAGAAGTAGTAGCAATAATGAGGCCAGAAGACTTTTCAGTAGAACCCTTATCAACAACTTACAATGTTATTGAAGGAGAAGTCCTCCTAACAATGTTCTTAGGACCATTCGTACAAGTGCGGTTGAAGACTGGGGGACAGAGTATATTCGTATATGTCGACCCAGAAAATGAGCCCCAAATAGGGAGTAAAATGAAAGTATACATAAGGCCAAGTGATGTTATAGTATTCCCGCTTCACGGCTGGGAAGAATTAGGCATGGAGGCTTTATCATAATTTTAGAGATTTTTCACCAATTAAACGTTAATGGTTCTATAATTCCTATTTCTACGAGGAATACAGCTATAGCAGTATAAACAGCTGAAACTACAGCATACTTTAATAGCGTCTTCCAAGTCAACTTAGGCCTACCCTTAACAGCTATCTCAGCACCAGTATGCATCATTAAGAAGCCAACAATATTAGTAACCAGGTAGGCAGTAGCAAAAGCGGGGCCAAACAAGTCTTTATTCAATATTGAAGCTATGCTTGCAGCAACATATGCTATCGGTATATTTACGAACGCGTCATTCCACCATGAAGCAGGCGATAAAATATAACCTATAAACGCGACAATACTACCACCAGCTACTCTGGGCGTGAATATCTTCTTCAATATACTAGTCGCTCTACTCTGAAGAGTACTCATCTCTAACTCACTCCCTCCTGGTCTATATCCGTATACTATGTTGTAAGCTTATTAACAGTTTATAATCCTATCTACTAAAACTAGAAGGGCTATAAGAGTGATATAATTGAGCGAGAAGAATAAGTTATGGATTATATGGGATGGTAGAGAACTGATATGGAGTGGTGATGGTAGAGAATATCTCCGTGGAGTAGGGCTAAGATATCTCTTACACCCAGCTTTTGAGAAAGGCTATAAGAGAATAATAAACGACTATAAGCCT
>CAZWTS010000177.1:0-2599 GCA_964637085.1 uncultured Desulfurococcales archaeon
AAACGAGTTATTAGCTAGTAGTAAAAGAGTTCTAGCAATACTACATGTAACTTGCTAACCTCCCCTAATGGTTATGGTGGGTAGGCTTTTAGCCCAAGTTTTCACTACACTCTCCTAGGAGTATTGAAACATGTATATGAAAAATACTAGTAGCTTGGAATTACCGCGGAAGTTTATGGTGGAACTAGCCTACCCCTTTGTTGGTAGGGAAGAGGAAGCTAAAGTACTAACACTAGCTCTACTAGCAAGAGAACATGTCCTACTAGTTGGTGAACCTGGTACTGCGAAATCAGCTCTTGCTAGAAGAGCTGCAGAATTATTGAATGTAAGATTCTTCAAATACCTTTTAACACGATATACTGAACCAGCAGAACTCTTCGGCCCCTTAGATATTAAGGGACTACAAGAAGGTGTGTATAAGAGGATTACACGTGGAAAACTACCAGAAGCGGAAATAGCTTTCCTGGACGAGATCTTTAATGCTAATTCAGCTGTACTAAACGCTTTATTAAGCATACTGCAAGAGAGGGTACTATATGACGGTTATACTGAGATAAGAGTACCCTTATGGACCATGATAGGGGCAAGTAATAGAGTACCAGATGAACCAGAACTAGAAGCACTCTACGACCGTATGTTGCTTAGACACTTTACACGACCAGTAGAGGAGAACAAGTGGGGTGAATTATTAGATGCTGCATGGAATATAGAGTCTGGGAAAATACCAGCACCATCACCGATAATGGGCTTAGCCGACCTTAAGCAATTGCATCAAACGGTATTGGAGGTTGATTATCAGCCAGTTAAGAGTAAACTCCTAAAACTATACGCTATATTTGAGGAGAAAGGCGTACATTTAACCGATAGACGTAAGGGGAAGGCATTAAAAGTAATAGCAGCAAATGCCGTATTGTCTGGTAGAACTATAGCTAACGAAGAAGACCTAGTCGTACTAAAATATGTGGCTCCAAGAGATGAAGATGATTTAGATAAGGTATTAGCGATAATAGCTGAGGAGCTAAAGACTCCCGCGAAATATTTACGCGAACTCGCTGACATCGAAAATAATACGCGTGAACTAGCTAGAATAATTGAGGGAATACCAGAATATGACCCGAGACTTGTAGAAGTACATCGAAACCTAAGAATAGCTAGGGAGAGAGTATTAGAACTTGCTAGAGAAAGCGGTAATGAACAAGTAGAGGCTAAAGCGCAAGAAGTAGTATATGAAATAGATACTTTATTAGAAAAAGTTTCACGTAAACTGGGGTTCTAGTAATCCATGAAGCCGGTTAAAATAAAACAAAGAGATAGAGGTGTACTAAGAGGAATAGACTACGATGACCCCCTAGTCGTGTATAGAGGGGAGAGAGTACTCAGTGCATTAAAGAAGTTACGCGGAGAGGAAGACAATTTATCTATTAGCTTAGCAGTAGATGTATTCTACTCCTATTATCTACCGCTACCAGTCCTAGAGAATATCAGGGAGATCCCACAAGACAAAATGCTACAATATCGTTTAATCTCCTCTATGATGACCGACCCCTACGTTGACCAAGTAAAAGTACACACAATCGCAGATTCTTCTACAAGCATGGTTATGGCTGTGAGTTATTTAGAGAAAGTATTAGAACTAATGGAACAATATGGTATAAACCAAGGAGCTGGGGGAGGAGGAGAATCCAAGCAGGGACTAGGAGGTCTAGGAGGAGAGGGAGAAGAAGGACAAAGAGAAGAACAAAGCGATCTAGATAGAAAGATCGAGGAAATAAGTCGTGAAGCACTACGAAGAGCTGCAGAGGAAGCAGAAATGGCTAAGAAAATTCAGAGAATAGCTCAGGGTATAGCGGCGGGAACTGGTTCAAGTCTCTTCTTCGAGGACCGTGTACATGAAGTACTTAGGCTCGCAAGAAATACTGATGTACAGAGGATACTAGCCCTACTCAGCGGTTTACCAAGACACAATATTAGGGCTAGGAGGAGAGTTGTTAGACAACCGAGGGGAGAGTTAAGAGGATATGAGCTTGGCTCGGATCTCGAGAGACTTGTACCAAGTGAGATAGCCTTACCGGAAGTATACTTTAACTTAAAGTTTGCTGAAAACAAGTTACTATTATATGAGAAGGTCTTACCTGAGAACTGGGGTCCGCTCTACATACTATTAGATAAATCCGGTAGCATGGATGGAGCAAAAATGCTCTGGGCGAAAGCAGTAACCCTAGCACTCTACATTAAAGCCCTAAAAGAACGTAGACCCTTCTATATGAGGTTCTTTGATAGCGTACCCTACCCTCTAGTAAGAGTAAGTCGTAGGCCAAGACAACATGAAGCATTAAAGCTGCTAGAATACATTGCAAGAATTAAGGGTAGCGGTGGAACAGATATAAGCCGTGCAATAATAACGGCATGCGACGATGTTAGTAGAGGGAGTGTTAGAAACGTTAGCGAAATAGTATTATTAACAGATGGTGAGGACCGCATATCAGAGCCAATGGTACGGAGAGCACTAGGGGCGAGCAACGCAAAACTCATAACAGTAATGATTCAGGGAGACAACCCCGACTTGAAAAGAATAAGTACTCGATACATGGTTGCAGTA
>CAZWTS010000178.1:0-4234 GCA_964637085.1 uncultured Desulfurococcales archaeon
AGATAATACATTCTAATTTTGGTGCAACACTATCAAATATTGTATTAGGAGAGGAATATGTTAACCGAATAGTACGTACTGCATTGAAAACAGCTAATATAGCGTTAACTAAGATTAGACCCTACCGTAGCTTTATGGGTCCAAGGGGTTATCGCTTCTCTGTAATGATGAAAAGTGATGTTGCACCTCTAACGACTAGCTTCGTCATACGTAAGCCTATTAGGGTTTGGACTCTCTCGGCAATGACAAAATATGGTTCGATACCAGTAATAATGGCTGGATTCTTATGGCTTGCTTTCCAGGAGAGATTAGCAATACTATTAACTGGGGGAATGATGACTGGTAAGACTAGTTTAAGTAACGCTATACTTTCATCAATACCCCCAACAGCTACAGCCGTAATAATAGAAGACACACCAGAGCTCACACCACCAATAAAAGCGTTAAGAAGAGTACCGAGACAGGAGAAAGGAGTAGAAATAACACCCTTCGACTTAGTAGTCCACGCCCTAAGAGAATCAGCCGACTACGTAATAGTTGGTGAGGTTCGTGGACCAGAGGCTGCGGCATGGGCACAAGCTATCCTACTAGGCCACGGCGGTCTAACAACCTTCCACGCAGAAACACCAGAATCAGGTTTCCGCCGACTACTGATGCCACCCCTCGAAGTATCGCCAGCGGCACTTGACGCCATTTACATTATAGTGCATTTAAGGAGGCTCCTAGTAAAGGGTAAAATGAGACGTGTTGCAGAATTATACAGCCACGAGGGAGGAGGAAAACTAATACCAGTAATACAGTTCAACCCCGCTAGAGGAATACACGAGCTAGTAACACCACTCCACACTATAAGGCCAGTAAAGGTAATATCAGAAAAACGGGGATGGACTCCATCTGAAGTTTTAGAAGAAATACGTGTACGTGCAAAAATAGTAAAAGACCTCGAGAAATTTGAGGGAAGCGTAGAAGAATACAATAAGAAGCTATACGAGACCCTATATGAGAGACGCGGAACAGTTCTCATGTAAGCTCTAGTCTGCTATAAGCAATATTTCTTAAGCGTTTCAACTATTTATCTTGTTTTTAAGTTAGTAAAAATATATTATTAAATAGTGTCCTTGGAACACAAGTACTATGATAACTAAGCTAAAAATACGGGGAGCCTAAATATTGACTGATAAACTGAAACCAATGGTAATTGCATGTATACCAGCATATAATGAAGAAAAATATATTGCAAAAGTAATAGTAGAGACTAAGAAATACGTGGATAGAATAATAGTATGCGATGATGGGTCAAAAGACTCAACTGGAGAAATAGCAAAACAACTCGGTGCAATAGTAATAAGACATAGGGAAAACATGGGCTACGGTGCAGCATTAAGATCATTATTTAAAAAAGCACTCGAACTAAAACCCGACATAGTAGTAACGCTTGACGCTGACGGACAGCATGATCCGAGAGAAATACCTAGACTAATAGAACCGATCATTAACGGGGAAGCCGATATAGTAATAGGATCACGCTTCCTCGGAAAAACTACGCAATCCAAGTGGAGAACGATTGGAGTAAAAACCATAACAAAAACAGTAAAAATAACATTCAGTATTGACGGGTTGACGGATGCTCAATCAGGATTTAGAGCCTATAAGGCAAGTATATTAAAAGAATTAATACCGGAAGACAATACTATGGCAGCGAGTATAGAAATTCTAGCTAAAGCAAAAGATATGGGGTTAAGGATAAAGGAGGTTCCAGCTACTATTATTGGTCATGAAGAAGCTAATACCCAAAACCCAATAATGCATTTCGCGGTATTGATAGCTAAAACAATACAATATGTTGCAGAAAAACACCCGCTTCTTCTACTGGGGGTTCCTGGAATATTAGTAACTCTTATATCACTAATAGGAGGAATAGTTCTTCTATCAGGGAGTGCTTCTATTTATGGTGTTGATATTAAACTATTTCTCTTATTCATAGTGTTTTTAGTAATAGGTTTGACATTGATTTCCCTAAGCATAATACTCTACGCTCTAGCGCGCCTAAAACAATTCATTGAATCAAAAATATAGTTTGAAAGAGAGTGTAGATTATAATGTCTGTTAGTAGATGCTACGACATGCTTATAATTGTGGTGAACTATAACTCTATTAATATAATAGGAATAGAAAAACTCTTACTTAGAGGAATAAGCGAGTTAAATAATTATGTAAATACATTACTGTTATTATTAGATAATAATAGTAATGACGGTAGTAGGGAATTATTATCAAAGTATGCAAGCCTCCTAGAAATGGATTATAAAACGTTACGTCTGAATAGAAATTATGGTTTTGCGCGAGCAGTTAATTTAGGGTACATATATGCCAGTTGAAAGTATTGCTTCAGATATGTAATGCTCGTAAATAATGATGCTGTTATAGCACCATATAATACCATGAAAGTGGTTGAATACCTGGAGTATAATGACATAGGTGGTGTTCAAGGTACTATCATGCAGGCATACAACCCTAAGATAATAGATAACACGGGATTCATCATAGATACATTCGGTCTTAATTATCCAGTCTGTAGAGGTTATACTATAGAGTGTAGCAGAATGTATTTTCCAAGTTATCTAAGTGGAGCTCACTCGATGTATAAGCGTGAACTAATAGATAAGATAGGGGGTAAACCCTTCAGTAATTATTTCGAAGGTTACTTTGATGATAGATACTTAGGTCTTCTCGCATGGGCTAAAGGCTATAAACTATTACATGTACCATTAATAACGACTTACCATCTCGGATCGCAAACCTATTCTGGAATAGATAGGGTCGTTAAAAGTACCAGATGGTTTGAGAATATAGTTTTATCAGATCTAGTATCATCTTCTATTATATCAAATATTGGTATGGCGATACTTACTTATATGTTGAGTTCTCTATTAGCTTCAATACTTAAACATAAAAATTATGTTAAATCATTAATTAATGCTTATAGAAGGTATAAGCTCTACACGAGTAAGTATGAATACGAAATGCTAAGAAAATTAATAAACAACACCAATATTCCGTTACTAAGAAAGAAGATATCATTACGTAGTCATTTAAAGGGAATAGATATAAAAATGGTTATTGATCAGTGATATACAATGCGTGATGTATTTATAGTAACAGTAACATATAACTCTGGTAATGTAATAGGATATTTTCTCGAATCATTAAAGAGTCAGGGGATTAATGCTAAAGTTGTAATAGTAGATAATAATTCTGAGGATAACACATTAGAGGAGGTAAGACGTTTTCGTGAAAAATGTAAGCATGATAGTACATGTCTTTTAAGAATAGATGTACTGAAGTTGAAGAAGAATTATTTCTATGGTGGTGGGATTAATGTTGCATTAAGATATATTATTTCGAATTACAAGCCAGATAAGGATTCCATTATTATAGTATCTAATCCCGATGTAGTATTCGACCATAACGCTCTAAAAACATTAATAGAAAAAGTATCGAAGAACGCTCTAGTACAATGTACTATATTGAAGGATAACGGATTAGTGGATAATCAAGGATTCATTGTAAGTGATGCAATTACATTATATAAAGTTGGTGAAAACGGAGACGTCAACTATGTCTCACCCCTAATTAGATACGTAAATTTCATTAGTGGGGCATGCTTCGCAGCGACTATAGAGACTTTTTTCAAAATAGGTTATTTTGATGAAAGAATAGATCTATACTGCGAGGACCTAGAATTCTCTTTGAGAGCACTGTGTAGAGATATAGAAATGATCATAGTGCCTGAGTGTCGTGTGATTCATCTCGAAAGCACTTCTATAACAAGCTCGAGAAAAAAGTGGTATCTCTTGATAAAGAATTGTGGATATGTAGCTTACAAGTATTTCGGATTAAAGAAGCTTTTAGCTTATCTTTTCTTGAAATTAATCTTCTCAATAACGCTTGGGGGCAAATTTATTGTACCATTTATTAAGGGGTTATATGTGTTACTTAGGAATATAACACTACACAATTACAATAGGGTTAAATGTAATCTCGTTAGAAGTATTTATAGCTATAGGATACTATTAAGGTATCAACTATGGCAAGTGAGAAAAAGATTGCTATAGTGCATCTTGTTACAAAAGAATCTGCGGGAGGTATTATAGATGCAAGAGAAATATTAAAGAACATATTCAACAATCCAATTGATCTCGATAAGAGATATATTTTAATAACAAATGATGAT
>CAZWTS010000179.1:0-2563 GCA_964637085.1 uncultured Desulfurococcales archaeon
ATAGAGAAAGCATTGAAGGCCTTACCTAAGCACGAGTTTCCTGTAGATCCATTAAAAATAAAGGAGTATTTCCTTAACCCGCCAGTAACAGATAAATATAAACTTGAATGGAAAGAACCCGATGAGAACGCTGTTATAGAACTATTAGTTAAAGAACACGACTTCTCAATAGAAAGAGTAAAAAATGCTTTGAATAGACTCAAAATAGCGTATAGAGAACACATAAAGAGTAAACAACTAGGATTAGATTTATGGTTTAAGAAATAACATATCCTTTCGAAACGAGCCCTAGTAAAAATACTCCTTAACCTTCCAACCATACTTACCTATAAGCGGAACAAATACACAGGGGATATCCTTGTTTATGACTATTTTTCCAGAGCGAGTTTTATCAACTATGTATAAATATTGTAAGTATTTATTACCTACTGGTATAATCATTCTACCACCGGGTTTCAATTGGTCTATTAGAGGTTTCGGTATATCTGGTGCAGCGGCAGTAACTATTATGCGATCATAGGGTGCTTCTTCAGGGTACCCTAGTGTTCCATCACCTACAATTACCTTCACTCTATCAGAATACCCTGCTCTCTCCAAGTTTCTCCTAGCAAATTCGGCTAGTTCAGGTATACGTTCTATGGTTATAACCTTTCCTGGATTCCTGGATCCTCGTGGTGCTACTATTTCGGCTATGACTGCAGCTTGATATCCCGAGCCGGTTCCTACTTCTAAAACTTTCATTCCTTCTTCAAGTTCTAATAATTCCGTCATTAATGCAACCATGTGCGGGGCACTTATGGTTTGTCCTTTACCTATAGGTAAAGGGGTATCAGCATAGGCGAGGTCTCGGTAATTTTCGGGTACGAATAGTTCTCTGGGCACAGTAAGTAATGCTTTCTCAACCTTCTTACTTCTTATAATACCCTCTTTCTTCAACATTTCTACTAGGCGTTTTCGCTCTTCAAAAAATCTTGCTTCTTTAATGGTCTGCCACCTCCTCAAGTAATATACAATAATATTATTAAATAATAAGTTAAAAGTTGTTAGAGTAATGACTTGTACTATAGGAGAGGGATAATGATAAATAGTATTGATATAGCTGTAGAGTTAGTTAGAAGCCAAGGTCATGTTAATGTAACTGCTTCACATAGATCAACTATAGAAATAACTAGAGACGACTACTTAACTCCTCTCGGCGACTGCATTGTGGGTGTAAAAGCAGATAAAGCTCCTCGAGATTTTTCTGAGAGATTTAAACAATTAGCTAAAGATGATAATTCAATAATACTTGTCATCTTTTTGACAGAGAATAATATGGATGTAGTATTAGGTAGGGGTTCTAAGGATCTATTATTTACTAACGATCGCAAAATGATAATTAGGAAGTCATCATATGTAGATGATGCTACAGTTGTAGTGAATGCGAGTAAGGCAGCTATCGAGTTATCGCGAAAATTAGTAGAAGATTTAGTTAATGGTTCCTTTCTCTACACAATATTCATTGTTTTCCGGATGGCGAGGTCAACTCGATAAATGTACTTATATGGTGCGTAGTCTAGAACCTTCCTATAGTCGATTATATCTATAATAACATTTTTGGAGTATTTATATGCGATTTTTAGAATTTTTTCCTCTAGTGTGCTATAGTTTCTCTCAACGCTATAGAGATGTATTATTCCTCTATTCTTAGAATGTTTTATTGCAATGGGTAGGAACTCTATAGAGTATAATGGTAAATTCATTATTATTCTATCAAAGTAGTTGCTTCTTATATATTGTGTCACTACTCTAATATCGCTATTAAAATAGGTTATGTTACCCTTAATCTTCTTTTTGTTTAAGTTTATACTATATACACCACAATAAACAGCCCATGGGTTTATATCGACTGCAACAATTCTAGTTTTTCTTGCAACTGCAATGTTTAGTGTAAATCCTCCTATACCAGCAAACATATCCAATATCTTCTCGTTCTCATCGACAAGTTCTGATATAACTTTATGTTCATAGCTAAAACTCGGATTAATGTATACTAAACCAAGTAGTACATAAAAAGATATTCCATGTTCACGGTAGATCGTTTCCTTTACTTTTGCACCACCTATATGTTCTACTTCTCTAACCCTATACTCGCCCTTGGTCTCACTACTTCTACGGTAAACAGCCTTTACATTGGGGTGCAAGTATAGTAGTAAATCGGCTATAAAGCAATAATAGTCCTTTAGTTCTTCGGGCAATTGGATTACTATTACATCCCCTATGATATCATAGGATCTTGGAATAAGGTCGAGTATTTTCTCTCCAAGATATTCTCTCATTAGTTTTTTAAGATTTTTTCCCCTCTTATTATTAATCGGTGGAGCGCATTCTACTATTCTAATATTAATTTCTAGAGAATCTAAGACGTCTATGTTTGTATTCTTTAACGGAATAAGACATTTATCTTTCAGACATGTTATCGCGTACCGAGGGTTTACGAGGCACTTTTTTATTAAAGTTTCTAGAACTCTCCTATACCCACTAATGCTTGTCTCGGCACAGTAAATCATTTATGCAACACCTA
>CAZWTS010000180.1:0-11707 GCA_964637085.1 uncultured Desulfurococcales archaeon
CCTTGCTCTTCTGAGTAGTAAACATACCCATATTCAGTACAACAAACGCTAAAGCACTAGCAACCAGCACAAAAGCTATCAACACTATTGCTGCTTCTATTCCTACAATACCTTTTCTTACTTTTTTATTCCTTCTAATTCTTGTTTTTCTCACTTTGGGACCACCGTGGGATGGTGGCGGGTTCAGTGGCTTTAAGGTCTGGTATATTTTTCGACTGGTAGTCGACATGAATTAGTATTTTAATTAATTGATTGTGTCGGCGACTAAACGATAACACCATGGCTTTAGAAGGGGGTTTTGAATACCCATTGTAATCCTAGAGGAGGTCTAAGGAACCAGTTTTTAAATACCGTAAACACCATTGTCTTCAATGTAGTCTCATAGGAGAGTATATTATAGGAGTCCAATGAGAGCTACGGTGATTCGTTGACCGTAGAGTTATTTGATGAAGTATTGAAGAGAATTAATAGTCTCCGTGAACTCGATTCAACTATAGACATCGCTAGAGGCTGGCTGCAATTTAGGATACTCTTAGCTCTAGGATTCTACGGTGGCGTTGATGTTAACGATCTCGTGAAAATCTTAAGAGAGAGGAGGAAGGCTGTTCTAGACGCATTACGTAAAATGAAGAACAAAGGCCTAGTAGAAAACGGTAATAGCAGGATAGTATTAAGCGATAAAGGCATGAGTCTCTATAAGATGATTACATCTATTATAGGATTAGAACACCATAGCAATGGCAGTGGTAGTAGCCTAGCGTTCAAGAGAGATAAGTGGAGGAATACTAAAATAATACATGATATACCGAGAGATCTTTCACGATCCTTCTATTTATACGATGCCATAATAGCCCTAGGCTCCTCGAAAAACTATGAACTACCTCTTAGCACGCTTTCATCTATATCCAAGATCAGCCCTGAAGTATTAGACGACTACTTGAAAACTTATGCTTCACCACCCTTTAGATTGCTGAGGAGAAGTATTAGGACTCGAGGACTATTGTTTAAACAAAGGGAAGTATACTATAAGCTCACCGAGAACGGGTTAAAAGTATACCATAAGCTCCCTGACTACGTTAAATACCGCAACCACCTCGGAGCACGTTTACTAAGAATTATATCACGCTCTGGACACCCGAGAATGGTTTTAAAGAGAGCCTCATTCATAATGTCCGTGGGCTCAGCGCTAACTATGATTCTTTCAGCACTAATAGATGGAGCATTTTCAACGCTTATTATGGCTTCTTGGATTTTCTTCATAAGCTTCTTAGCACTACTTGTCGAGCTAACCTATTAATCGTGGTTTGAGTAAAGATTACGTTTCAGCCCATACCATATAGGATGCTACTTAGATAAAGAATTAAAGAGCTAGTAGAGCCTAACTACTATACATAGAATACCTACTACCAGTCTAGAGGGATTAATTTATGCCTGGCATAGAGGGTATTATGGAGGATCCAGTACTCGGTATGCTACGTGAACTAATGTTCTCTGTTAGCAAGGAGTACCGTATAACCCATGTCGATATAAGGAGAGGTGATGATGAGGTTAGAATTGTTTTCAAGTTGAGACCAGTTATTGAGGGGGCTACTATTTCTCTCTGGAGGCTCCTAGACCTTGAAGAGAAGATTATGAGGAAACTTAGTTTTGAAGCATTATTCACTCATTCTAGGATAGGATTAGATGAAAACGGAGATATAGTTGTAACATATATTTTCCGTAAAATAACCTATAAGTAGTCTCTTAGGCTGGCTTATCGTAGTCCTAGTTTCTCCAATATTATTGGTAGTAGTTGATATCCGTGTTCTATTACTCCTAGTGAGCCTTTATTATAGCATTCTTTCTCACTTAGTTTCTCAACGGGGTCTGGTTGTAGCTTACTGTAGGCTAGTATTACTGGTACTGGGTCATCAGTGTGTGCTTTTACTGTTGGTGGTGTCGCATGGTCTGCTGTTACGAGTATTGCTGTATTGTCTAGGTCTACTTTTTCGAGTAGGGGTTGGACGTAGTATTTATCTATGTCTTCTATTGCCTTAACTTTCCTCTCAATACTTCCATCATGGCCTGGCTCGTCTGGTCCTTTGAGGTGTACGTAGACTGCATCGTATTGTTCTAGTGCTTTAAGTGTTGCCTGGAGTCTTATCTCATAGTCTTTTTTCTTATTAGGTGTTGGTGGGGGTACTTCTACTGGCTTCATACCAGCTGCTATTGCTATTCCTTTTTCTACTGGCATTTCCGTTATTGATGCAAAATCTAGTCCGAATAATTGTTTAAGTGGTGGTAGTCTGGGTATTTTCCCGCCAGCATCTCTTAGTAGGATTAAGTTTGCTTTTAATAGTCCTCTTTCCGCTCTCTTCTTGTTTACTGGGTGCTTGTCTAGTATTTCTATTGCTTTCTTGGTGAAGATGTTGGCGAGTTCAGCTGTTCTCTTTGCTTCTTCTGTATCGTCTAGTGGTACTGCTTCCTTAAGATATGGTTTATAGTCTTTTACTGCTACGCTTATCTTACCCTTACGCGCATAGGCTGGATCTGTGTTGTCTACGTTATCTGATAACATGTATTTGCGGCTACCGATTACCACTACTGCTCGGTGACCAATAGTTGCTTTTACTCTAGCATAGCCTTCGTATAATCCTAGTTCGAGGCCGTCAACTGCTTTAGCTAGTTCCATTGCCTCCTCCGTTAATAGGCTTCTACCAACTCTCCTATCGATGATCTTCTTAGTCTCCGGGTCTATGGTTGCAAAATTCGCTCTAAATGCTATTTCATATCCTTCTCTTATCTTTATCCCAGCACCTAATGCTTCAAGAGGCCCTCTACCAGTATAATATTTCTCTGGCTCATAGCCTAGGATTGATAGGACTGCTACATCGCTCTCCGGTGCATAGCCCTTCCCAACCGTGTACATTACACCGCATATCCCTCTTCTAGCTAGTTCGTCGAGGCCGGGCTTGTATGCTAGTTCTAGACTAGTTTTTGGATCAACTAGTCTATCAGCAACACCGTCTAGTACGAGATATATTAGTTTAATCAAGGATTATCTACCCCTATACAAAGGTTCCCGCACATAGAAGCATTATGTTAGCGTATAAGTGTTTCCTCTCAACTCTCCCTAGAGACCACTTCTCTTAGACCCAACTAGTGTTAAGTAATGCCTATTCTTCTTTGATACACGGTCTTTAAAGTCTATTAGCCTATACTTGGCATAACCCATTCCCCTAAGCCTACAGCGGACTCCGGGGAAAGCTTGACCTATGAGCTTAGCACATGTTGCTAGACAGGTTTTCAATGCCTCATCTACTGTTGAGTTAAGTATTTCTGCAACCTTGTTCAGGTATTTAAGGTCTCTTTCCCCGAGTCTTACGTGGACTTCTATTTTACGTCCCAGGCTTGGTATTGCTAGCATCTTAGTTTCAACTATCTTTTTCAATATCTTTAATCCCTCCTCGTCCCCTGATAGGAAGCGGAATAAGTGTAGTAGCTCTATTATTCCATCACTAATACTTATGCCTAGGCTCTCTGAGTAACAGTTTACGAAGTGGTATACTCCTTTATCGAGTCGGATCTTCAATTTTTCCCCCGGGGGTATTCATGTTATTGTTTTCCCTAGTTGTTTGTGTATTTTATGCAAGTTACTAGATATAAAGGTATACTATTGAGGAGAAGACTCCTAGTATACGGTACTTACAAATATGTTCCACCACGGTAATAGTTGCTTGGAGGACTAGTGGGGGAGTTGACTAGTAGAGAGAAAGGCTATGATCCAGTAGAGCTCAGCCGTATTGTTGAGAAAATAGTTGTTCGAGGAGAAGAGAGAAAGTATTATCGTATAGCTAGGCCTGGGCGATGGTATGGTGGGATATGTGCTGCTGACTGCGTGGGATGTAATCTCAAATGTGTTTTCTGCTGGAGCTTTTTTCCACGAGACCACCCGGATAGAGCTGGTAGATTCTACACTCCCGAAGAGATTTATTCATCGCTGAAGAACTGTGCTCTTAGACACGGATACGATAAGATTAGAGTTAGTGGTAATGAGCCAACTATTGGTAGGAGACACTTACTCCGCCTCCTAGAACTCGTTGACGCTGACTCAATGTTCTTATTCATTTTAGAAACTAATGGGATATTATTGGGCTATGATAAAAGCTATGCTAGAGACCTCTCACGCTACGAGAAAATACATGTAAGAGTATCATTGAAGGGGGCTAGTAGAGAAGAGTTCCATAAGCTTACTGGTGCTAAGCCCTCAGCATTTGATTACCAGTTAAGAGCATTAGAAAACCTATTAGACTATAATGTTTCTTTTCACCCAGCGGTAATGGTGTCTTTTTCTACCGAGGAGAGTCTTCGGGGGCTAGTAGAAAGGCTTGCTGAAATAGATTCGAGGCTACCCAGTCTCTTGGAGCCCGAGTATGTTATATTGTATCCACATGTTGTTGAGAGGTTGAAGAAGGCTGGTTTGAAGCCACGCATATATTATGGTAGGTGATTGTGGGAGTATGCTATTGTTGTAATAGAGTGTTTTGGTAGACTAGATATAGGTACTTCTATTGATATAGATCTCCTCTTAGCCCTAAACCCCAGTCTCCCATAGAAGGATTCTAGTCCAGCAACACTTTCCAAGAATATTCTTTCCACTCGATTATTCTCCCATAACTCGTAAGCCATAGTTGATATTAGTGCTCTACCAACCCCCCTTCCCTGATGCTCGGGTTTTACTGCTAGTGTTAATAGGTAGGCGTTTCTCGAGCCATCGAGTCCTATTCTTATCTCTGCGTCAATGTATCCTACTATTTCGTTCCTCATGGTTTCCGCTACTAGTACTATGGGTTTACGTGTTTCATACCATTTCCTCGCGTCTTCTAGCTTCCATTCCACGAACCACTCGTATTTTCTAAAAGCTTCATTGTATACTTTTACTATTTCTTCTATGTCTTCTATACCGCTTCTCCTTATCCTATAGCCTGGGGGTGGTTGCTTCTTCTCTGGTTTCTCGAGTATCATTAACGTACCAACGTGTTTCTCGATGTATGATGTAAGGATTCTCTTCACCATGCGGTGGCGGTAGCCGTGTTCGAATCCTACTCCTATGAGTGTTTTACCTCTAATACTTCTTGAATCAAAGCTCCAACGCGCCCATGAGAGACATGTTTCTAGTGCGTTGTAGGCTATGGTTTCGGGTAGTTGTGGGTCTATACAGAATCCAGTCCAGGGTACTCCTCCATTCCTCTGTATAGCCCAGCAATATCCTACTAGCTTATGGGAGTAGAAGAGTAGTCCGAGGTCTCTTGGATTATACCATGAGGAGTTAAACCATAGTCTCCTAATGTCTTCTACTCTAGTCTTCCTATGACTCCAGGCTTCATCAAGCATGTTGCACTTATTTATTAGTTCTACTATTCTTTCATCGAGAGCAGTATTGCCCTTATAGCCTACTGCTACTACTATCATGTTTCCTCCCTTCTTAGTAGTTATTCTTCTATTCTAGTGTAAGTGTGGATGTTTTCTATTTCCCCTCTAATACACTCCATTATAGACTTATAGTTCTCTTTATCTAATCCTATGGTTTCCATAGCATTTATGCCTTGGTCTACTCTTATTTTTTCCTCTAGTAACTGTATTGCTGTACATGCTTGTGTAGTGCTTGTTGTTTTAGCCATTGCTGTTATCTGTTTTACTGTATCGTATGGTTGGTCTAGTATTAATTCGTATTCTATTCTTTTATTATTTTTCTCTCCTACAACGTCTACGTACATTACGACACGATCCCGTTGACATTCTACTAGCTTGCTTGCTAGTATTGTAGCAGTGTATTCTATAGCATCTGTTTCACATAAGCCTATTCGTACTCCTATTGGTTCTAGAAATCCTAGATCTCTTAGCTTCTTCATTACTTCTATGTGGCCGGGCCACCTTAACGTGTATTCTGCCATGAACTGGGGTAGTGGTTTAAGTGTTTCAAGCATTGTTCTAAGACCGTCGCTTGGAAAGTATTCGAAAACACCTATACCAGGTATATGGGTTTCACCATACTCGCTTAATGGGTCTATGCTCTTTACTTCGCCTTCAACTACTATTCTCGCTGGTCTAATGTATTCTTCTAATAGGTCTCTAGTATTCCATGTACCAGCTAGTCCTAGGGGGCACTCGGGGTCTTCAGCTATTCCACCAACATATACTACTGCTTCTCTCACAGTATCTAGTTGACCGTAAGCGTAGCCTATGAATAAATTACTGAGTCCGGGGGCGAGTCCAGCATCTACTATTACAGTAGAGTTCTTTTCTTTCGCGTACCCGTTTAGTGTTAACGGGTTTTCCGGCATGAAGGATACGTCAACTATTTTTCTTGCTCCAGCCTCTATGGTTTCTTTGAGTGCTCTATAGCCTATAGTACTGGGTAATGCTAGTACGACTATTCTTGACCGGGAAACTAGTTTAAAGTATTCATCGCTTCCTATACTCGCCTTTACCGCTTGCAGTCCTATTCTCTCTCTTATCCTCCTAATCTTACCGGGGTCTCGGTCTACTACGACGATATTGTAGCCTTTCTCGAATAGATAATATGCTGTAGTAGAGCCGATATTTCCAGCTCCTACAACTAGGAAGTCGATCACTCCCAACACCCTTTACAAGAATGTTGGGGTGAGATGTGGGAATTATTTGTTTCCATCAACATGTTTTTATTTACTGGTACCGTATCTTGTTACGGGAACTCTGGTTGCGGTACCGTTTCATTGATAGGAGGCGGGAGCTAGAAGTACTTGAGAGAGAATACAATAGTAGTGGTACTAGGCTTATAATAGTCTATGGTAGGAGGAGAATAGGTAAGACTTTCCTATTAAAACACTTCGTTAGAAATAAAGACCACTTATTCTATATAGCTGTAGAGTCTTCAAAAAACATAATCTATAAGGAGTTATCAGGTAAGATAAAGAGCTTACTCGCAAAACCCGTAGGCCTATTAGAAAACATTGATGAAGTATTAGAGCTGCTTAGAAGAGAATATCATGGGAGATTTATCATTGTTTTAGACGAATTCCAATACATTGTTGAAGCAGACCCGGAAGCTCCTTCAAGGATACAGAGGTTTATAGACTTAAACCCCGATACTAGTCTCATCATAGTCTTAAGTGGTTCAGCTGTATCATTTTTCGAGAAACAATTACTCGGGTATAAGAGCCCCCTCTTCGGTAGGCGGACTGCATCAATACTATTGAAGCCCATGAGGTTTACTGATGTATGGGGATTTTATGAGAAATATAGTCCACTAGAAGCCCTCCAAGCCTACGCTGCTTTCGGTCCTACACCAGCATATGCTAGGTACATTAATGATAGGCTAAGCGTCTTCGAGAATATTTTAAACAATATACTGAGACCCGGCTCCTACCTATACGATGAAGCACTAGACTTTATGAGACAGGAGTTCCGTGAACCATCAACCTATATAGCGATAATTGATAGCATTGTAAACGGCTATACTAGGCCCGCGGAAATAGCTAGTATTGCTAGAGTCTCGTCAAAGACTATTTCAAAGTACATCGAGATACTAGAAAAGCTCTACATACTTGAACGAGTATACTCTCTTGGAAGGAAGAGGGGGAGCGTACAAGTAGAAGTAGTGGACCCATACTTTTACTTCTGGTTTAAGTATGTTAAACCAAATATGAGCATTCTAGAAGGCGGTGGAGAAGAACAAGTATTAGAAACCATTAGGAAAACCTATAATGAATACATGGCGGGAATCATAGAGTCTCTCATACGCCGAGAAATACTCCAGCAAATGATAGCTCAGGGTATACTGAGAGTAGAATCGGGGAAAATAGGGAAGTGGTGGTATAAGGGTGAGGAAATAGACGTAGTAGTAACTAGTAGTTCACAGAGCTTATTCGTAGAAGTAAAATGGAGTACACTAGATAAGGAGGAAGCACTAAGTACTGCTAGAAGACTTGAAGAAAAAGCTAGCCGTACTGGTCTCCAGAAAAGTATTAACAAGTACATGGTTATAGCTAGGAGAGTAGAAGATCAAAGGAAACCAGTTGAAGAATACAAACAATACATAATAGTAGACCTTTTAAGAGTGTTAGAAATCCTTAAACAAAACCATACATTGTCTCAAGCCGTTTACAATAACTCTTAAATATTGTATGGAAACCACCACTAACAAACACCGCTTAAGAGCTTGATACGTATGGTTGAAGCATATATATTAGCAACAGTCGAGCTCGGAAAAGAATATGAAGTAGCAGAAGCCCTCATCAAACACCCTAATGTACGTAGAGTAGCCGTACTCTACGGTATATATGACCTACTCATACAAGTTGAAGCTGAAAGCCTACCCCAACTAGACTATGTGGTAACTGAGATTAGAAACCATAAATTCATACGTCAAACTTCCACTCTTATTGCAGCGAATATATTGGAGTCCTAGTATTCGGGTAGAGCGTAAATCCTCCCATCACCACACTTGCATTCTATGAATCTTATACCATATAGTTTCTCTAAGAACTCACGCGTTATTACTAGACCTGGCTCCTGATAGGCTAGTACCTCTCCATTATATAGTACTAGTACGCGGTCTGAGAGGCTTAAAGCCTCCCACGGGTCATGAGTAGTGTATACTATTAGGATTTTTTCTTCCAATGCTAGTTTCCTCAAAATACTTAGCACTAAGTACTTGTTACCCAAGTCTAAGTGGCTTGTAGGTTCATCTAGGAATAGTATTCTCGGCTCCTGAGCGAGAGCTCTAGCTATAACTACTAGCCTCCGCTGACCACCACTAAGCTTTGTTACCGGTCTATTAGCGAGGGTTTTGAGTCCCAGCAACTCTAATACGCTTAGAGCTCGATCTAAGTCTTCTTCTTTGGGGGCTGATAAGTAGCCTATATGAGGAGTCCTACCGAGTAAAACGTATTCTAGGATAGTGAAGGGGTAGGGTATATGTGGCTCCTGGGGAACCCATGATACTATTCTAGCATACTCTCTACGATCATAGCTCGTGGGCTCTCTTCCCAGAACAGTTATCTTACCCTTTACTGGTTTATCAAAGCCTAAGAGGAGTCTCATAAGCGTAGTTTTACCGCTACCATTGGGTCCTAGTATTGCTATAATCTTCTCATCCCTTACTGTAAAGGATACGTCTCTTAGAACCATTTCCTCCATACCGGGGTAATGGTAGTATAGGTTTTCAACAACTATTTTCTCCACTACTCTCTCCCTCCCCCTACTGGTCTAGCATATCTTAGGATAGCCATGAATAATGGTGCTCCGAGAAAACTAGTTACAACACCTAAGGGTAGTTCTGTTACTATTAGGCTACGGGCAATGTCATCGCATAGTAGGAGGAGGAGTGCTCCAATAATAGCTGAGCCGGGTATAACCCAGCGGTTATCGTATCCTATGAGTCTACGAGTTATATGGGGTGATAGAAGACCTATCCATGATACTACGCCGGCAACCGATGTAGCTGTAGCTGTTATGAGTGTTGACGAGACTATTAGTATGAAGCGGATTAACTTAACGTTTACTCCTAGTGCGCGTGCTTCATCGTCTCCCAGGGATAGAGCGTTGAGCGTCCATCGTAGGAGAACCACTATTACCGTGCCAGTAGTTATGAGTGGTAGAGCGTAGATTACTTGAACCCAAGTGGTCCCAGCTAGGCTTCCCATGAGCCAGAAGACTATTTGGGGTAGTTTATCGTAGGGGTCTGCTAGGTACTTAATCAATCCTATAATAGCTGATGCGAAAGCTGATACAGCTATACCAGCTAATACTAATCGTAGAGTACTACCACCATACCTTATACTAGCTGCAAGGAATAGAGTAAACATTACAGCCATTAAACCAGTAATAGTTGCTAGGAAATGTATGTAGACGTATTGTAGGCCAAGTAGTATTGCTATAGCAGCACCTACAGCCGAGCCCTGGCTTACACCGAGAATACTTGGACCAGCCAAGGGGTTCCGGAAGAGACTCTGCATAACAGCACCACTTACACCAAGGCTAATGCCTACTAGAACTGCTATTATTATTCTTGGAAGCCTTATACCGTAGACAACATTTAACGACTCACTAGTAAGAAGGAGCCCCTGAGAGAATATATTGTATCGTCCTATGAGTAGGCTCACCGTAAATAATAGTAAGAGTAAGAAAACAGTTATGGTGAAAAACCTCGTCTTCGACATCATCTCAATCAACACTACCACATAGGTGTTTCTAAGAGAGCCTCCCCTAGGGCTTCCACGTAAAGGGTTCTGGCCAGCCGAAGTACTCGTAGCTAACAGTAATGTTTGTCTCATTTAATTTTATGCTCTGCGAGCCATTAGCTGGCACGTTGAATTCTACTAGAACGTTTCCCTCACCGTCTTTTACTGTTACCTTTAATGGCCTTGGTGAGGGGTTTTCTACTACTAGCATATCGTCCTGTATGCTTAGTGATGCTCTCCCACCTATAACATAGTTGTAGAATATTGTTAGTGCATCACTATGGTTTACATGGTATATTTCCTCGTAGAATCCTATTACTTCACTCGTTAGATTCATGTCGCTGTAGACTTGGGGTGAAACATACTTAGCCATCCATAGAGCACATAGTATCCATCTAGGTATAGGCATATCCCATGAGAGGCCATCGTTGGGTATGGGGTAGACTCTACCGTATTTTACTGCATTGACATTGCTGAGTCTTGTATCGTTTAATATGCTTAGAGCTGCATCTATGCTTGAGGGACTGGTTAATCTATAGGTTACAACGAATATTATGTCTGGGTTCCACTCTATTAGTTGTTCGACGTTTAGTGTTTTCCAGCCCGAACCCGTTATCTCATCGGATAAACTGTAGGCTCCAGTTAGTTTTACTAGATAGTTTTGAAGCCAGTCTTTCCCCGGAGCCTTATAGGTTATTCCGCCCTTAGTGCTATAGTATACTACTAGTGCTCTGGGCTTACTAGTTATCTTTTCAGCATGGTCTTCTAGGTAGCTTATCTTCCCCCTATAGTATTCTATGATCTTAGAAGCTGTTTCCTCCTCTCCGAGAATCTTGCCGAGTAATTCTATGTCTTTTAAGAATACTTCGGGTTTCTCAAGGCTAAGGTATACTACTGGTACTCCAGCCTCTTCTAGCGGTTTCAATAGGTTTTCCTGGTAGTCTTTAGCGAACACTATGTCTGGTTTAAGTGATAGTATGGTTTCAACGTTTACGTCTCTCTTACTCGTACTAACTATTGTAGCATTGTGTAGGCTTGGCGCTATTATCTGGTTTAACGGTGTATCCCTCGCACCAATGTCTACGCCCACTATATGGTTTCTCGCTTCGGGGAACAATAATAGGACATCAGATACTATTCTCATAGTACTAACTATTCTACCAGGCTTCAACGGGACGGTTACCGTTCGGTTAAGATCATCTACTACTGTTATCTTAGTCTCTACTAAGCTACTATTTTGCTGGGAACCATATGTGTAAAATACTACCATATACCCGGCTACCGCGACAACTACTATGATTGCTATGAGTAGGACGGCCCTATTCATGTCAAACACCACTATTTAACAAGTCTAATACCTAGCCAACACTCTCTAAGATACCCAAGCCTGTTTAAAAACAATTCGTCAAACAAGTATATTTGAAAAGAACACGTTAACTAGTCTCAAAAAGACCCTTACAATAAGAAACCGCTACAATCCCACTCGCCGCTATGGGCTCTAAGCT